>JALYVD010000175.1 GCA_030853405.1 Acidobacteriota bacterium
AGCCGTTCATTATGCCGATTGAGGATATTTTCTCGATTCAGGGCCGCGGCACGGTTGTCACGGGCCGAATTGAGCGTGGGATCTGCAAGGTCGGCGAGGAAATGGAAATCGTCGGATTCCGGGACACCCGCAAGACGGTGGTGACGGGCGTCGAAATGTTCAAGAAACTGCTCGACGAAGGCCGGGCGGGCGATAACGTCGGGTTGTTGTTGCGCGGTATTGAAAAGAACGATGTGGAGCGCGGGCAGGTGCTCGCAAAGCCCGGTTCGATCAAGGGCTTCAAGAAGTTTAAGGGTGAAGTATACGTGCTTTCGAAGGAAGAAGGCGGACGGCACACCCCGTTCTTTAATGGATACCGGCCGCAGTTCTACTTCCGCACGACGGACGTGACGGGTGTCGCGAAGTTGCCGGAAGGCATGGAAATGGTGATGCCCGGCGACAACGTGCAGGTTGAGGTTGAGTTGATCACTCCGATTGCGATGGACAAGGGACTGCGCTTCGCGATTCGCGAAGGCGGCAGAACAGTCGGCGCTGGTACGGTTACCGAGATTCTGCCGTAGTTTCTGGAATCTGAGTAGATGCTTTAAGGTCGCTGGCTCAAGGGGTCAGCGCCTCTGATTGAAAGAAATAGATAAGAGAAATGAAAGAACGCATCCGCATCCGGCTGAAGGCATACGATCACCGCATTTTGGACCAGTCGACAGGTGACATTGTTGATACGGCCAAGCGCACCGGCGCCACGGTCGCCGGACCAATCCCGCTGCCGACGATAAAGAATCGCTACACCGTTTTGCGTTCTCCGCACGTTGACAAAAAGTCGCGGGAGCAGTTCGAGATCCGGACGCACAAGCGCCTGCTCGACATTCTCGAGCCGACGCAGGATACGGTCGATGCGCTGATGAAGTTGGATCTCCCGGCCGGCGTGGACGTAGAGATCAAGGCTTTCGGTAAGAAGTAAGGTCCACAACTCAGGGACAAGGGATAGAAAATGAGTCCAGGAATTCTCGGCAAAAAGATCGGCATGACGCAGGTGTTCAATGCGGACGGCCAAGTGGTGCCAGTCACGCTCGTAAAGGCGGGTCCTTGCGTTGTGACCCAGCGTAAGACGCCTGCTACCGACGGATATGACGCGGTGCAGCTTGGTTTGGTCGAGTACGCGAAGAAGCAGAACAAGGCCTTGACGGGGCACTTGAAAAAATCGAGTTCCGACGGTGTGAAGTTCCTGCATGAATTCCGGCTCGGGCACGGCGCGGCGGATTTTAAGCCGGGTGACCGGGTCCTCGCGGAAGAATTCAAAGCCAAGGACGTCGTGGATGTCGTCGGAACCAGCAAGGGCCGGGGTTTTGCGGGTCTGGTCAAGCGTCACCATTTTCGCGGCGGTCCAGCCTCTCACGGTTCGATGTTTCACCGCGCCGCCGGTTCGATCGGCGCTTCGAGCTTTCCATCGCGCGTGTTTCCCGGTATGAAGATGGCAGGCCGCATGGGAACCGATCAGGTGACGATTCGCAATCTGGAAATCGTGAGCGTGGATACGGAAGATAACGTGATCGCAGTCAAGGGTGCGATTCCCGGGCCGAATGGCGGATACGTCATGGTGCGCCGGAGCAAGCGGTAGGAATTGGCAAGGGAATAGAAGACGATGCCGAGTGTAGATATTGTGGATCTGAACAACGCCTCCGTCGGTTCGATTGAACTGTCGGATGTGGTGTTTGGCGCCGAAGTCAACGAAGCGCTGCTGTATGAGGCGGTGCGGCAGTACACGGCGGCCCGGCGATCCGGAACGGCGGCGACCAAAACGCGCCATGAAGTTTCGGGTTCGGGCAAAAAGCTGTGGAAGCAAAAGGGAACGGGCCGGGCGCGTATGGGCTCGATCCGGTCGCCGCTGTGGCGTCATGGCGGCACGGTTCATGGACCGCAACCGCGCAGCTACGAATACAAGTTACCGCGCAAGATGGTTTTGGGCGCTCTGCGTTCGGCTCTATCGGCGAAGCTTCGCGACGGTCAACTAAAAATCGTACGAGCCTTCGAACTGAGCGATCACAAGACCAGGAACATGGTCGGCGTGCTTGGCAAGCTCGAAGCGAGGAAGACCGTTCTGCTGGTCGAATCGGCTGAGAACACGAATCTGACGCGCGCGTCGGGCAATATTCCCGGTTTGAAGCTGGTTCCCACCAAAGGCGTCACGGTGTACGACCTGCTGAAGTACGAGCAAGTGTTGCTGAGCGAAAGCGCGGCGAGAAAGTTGTCGGAGGCGCTGGCGTAATGAACGTTTACGATGTGATCCGCAAGCCGCTCATTACTGAGAAGGCCCATGCGAAACGGGAAGACGAGCGCACCTTGTGCTTTGAAGTGCATCCCGGCGCGAACAAGATTGAAATCAGGCAAGCGGTCGAGACCGTTTTCAAAGTGAAAGTCGCCGAAGTCCGCACCAGCAATTATGTTGGCAAGCTGCGGCGCAAGGGCAAGTTTACCGGGTATGCATCGGACTGGAAAAAGGCGTATGTTCGCCTACAGCCCGGGCAAAAAGTGCCCGAGTACGCGGATATTTAAGAGGGGAAGCGAGCTAGAGTCATGCCGATAAAGAGTTTTCGTCCTACTACGCCAACGCGGCGCTTCCAGACTTATGTCACGCGTGAAGATATAACAAAGGACACGCCGGAAAAGTCGCTTGTCGAAGGCAAGAAGCGCACCGGCGGCCGTAACGCGCATGGCCGGACCTCCAGCCGTTTCATTGGCGGTGGAGCCAAACAGGCCTACCGCCTTATCGATTTTAAACGGGACAAGGCCGACGTGGTCGCGAGAGTTGCGGCGATCGAATACGATCCGAACCGTTCAGCGCGTATTGCGCTGTTGCACTACACGGACGGCGAAAAGCGCTATATTATCTGTCCGGTCGGCCTGGAAGTGGGCCGCACCGTCACCTCCGGACCGAATGCGGATATTCTCATCGGGAACGCGCTTCCCCTGAAGAATATTCCGGCGGGTACCGTGGTCCATAACATTGAATTGAAGCCCGGCAAAGGCGCCCAGATGGCGCGCTCGGCTGGAGCACAGGCGCAGTTGGTTTCAAAGGAAGCCGGCGTTGCGCTGCTTAAGCTGCCGTCGGGCGAAATTCGTCGCGTGCAGGTCGAGTGCATGGCGACTGTTGGTCAGGTCGGCAATGTCGAGCATGAGAATGTCTCGCTCGGTAAAGCGGGCCGCAGCCGCTGGTTGGGCAGGCGTCCGCACAATCGCGGTGTTTCCATGAATCCGGTCGATCACCCGCATGGTGGTGGTGAGGGCAAGACATCCGGCGGACGTCACCCGGTGACGCCTTGGGGCCAGCCAACGCGCGGCTTCAAGACCAGAAATAACAAGCGTACCGATCGGTTTATCGTGACGCGCAAGTCGAAGAAGCGGTAAGGGTAGATACGAATGAGCAGATCGCTGAAAAAAGGACCGTTCACCGACGACCACCTGGCAAAAAAGGTGGCGACTCTGAATGCGGACAGTCAGAAAAAAGTTTTACGAACGTGGTCGCGCCGCTCGACGATCGTGCCCGATTTTATCGGACATACTCTCGCGGTCCACAACGGCAAGAAGTTCATCCCGGTCTATGTGACCGAGAACATGGTCGGCCACAAGCTGGGCGAGTTCTCTCCGACGCGGACCTTCAAAGGGCACGTTGGCAAGGCTACCGAGAAAGGTTCGAAGTAACGTGGCGGATCAAGTAGCGAACAATGTGGCAAAGTGCGAAGCGCGCTACGTGCATGTCTCGGCGCAGAAGGCGCGGCTTGTGGTCGATATGATTCGCGGCCGCCAGGCTGGTGAAGCGATCACGATTCTGAGTGCGACCAAAAAGCGGATTGCCGCTGCCGTTGAGAAGGTTCTGCGGTCGGCCATCGCGAATGCCGAAAGCAAGGCAGAGCATGTCGATGTCGATAAGTTGTTTGTCGCTGAAGCTTACGTCAATGAGGGACCGCGCCAGAAGCGCATTCGGCCCGCTCCAATGGGCCGGGCCTACCGCTATCAGCGCCGCACGTCGCATATCGTTGTAAAACTTGGCGAGCGAGAGCTGGAAGCGGGAGAGGAATAAGGTAATGGGTCAGAAAGTACATCCCTACGGGTTCCGCTTAGGCGTCACCAAGACCTGGCGTTCGCGTTGGTTTGCGAAGCAGGACTATTCGAAGCTGCTCCATGAGGATTTGGAACTTCGGGAGTCTCTGTCGTCGCGGCTGAAAGCGGCGGGCATCAGTTCGATCGAAGTAGACCGTCCCGGCAACAAGCTGCGCATCACGATTCGCACCTCGCGCCCCGGCATCATCATTGGGCGTAAGGGCGCGGAAATTGAAAAGCTGAAAAGCGATCTCGCCAAGAAGACCAAGCGCGAAGTATTCATCGACATCCAGGAAGTTCACCGTCCGGAGTTGGATGCCCAACTGGTTTCCGAGTCGATTGCGTTGCAACTCGAAAAACGCGTGGCATTCCGCCGCGCTATGCGTAAAGCCGTCGATTCCGCGCTGCGGTTTGGCTGCAAAGGCATCAAAGTTCGCGTATCGGGCCGTTTGAACGGGGCCGAAATCGCCCGGAGCGAGTGGTATTTGCAAGGCCAGCTTCCGCTGCACACGTTGCGCGCGGACATCGACTACGGTTTCAGTGAAGCAAGCACCACCTACGGCGTGATTGGCGTTAAGGTTTGGGTTTACAAGGGTGAGGTGATCGAGGGTGGCAATCGCGCCCGTAACTCACTGCGTAACGAGGGCGAGCCTCGCCGGCGCCGCCGCCCCGATGACCGCGGCGGTGATCGAGGCGCGGACCGTGGCAGCGACCGAGGTGGTGATCGTGGCAGTGACCGCGGAGGTGATCGTGGCAGTGACCGCGGAGGTGAGCGTCGGTTCCCGCCGCAGGCTCACGCGGCGCCGGCTGCCGAGCAGCATGGAGCGATTCAGCAGGCTCCCATTCAACACGCTCCCGTTCAGCATGCGCCGGTAACGCAACAGGCGCCCGCCGATCTGCCGAAACCGGCATCTTCGCCGATCATTCCGCCGATGTCTACTCCGCCGGTCGCTCCTTCGTGGAAGCAAGAGCGGCAAGGTGGCGAACAAGCTGAAGAGACGAGCCCGGCTGTAGAAGAAACCGCCGTAGAAGGAAGTCATGCAGAAGGTAGTCCTGCAGAAGGAACCGCTGCGGAAGAAAACAAGGAGTCGAACGAGTAGTTATCGCTCGTTCAGGAGAATACCGCTATGTTGATGCCGAAGAAGGTGAAATATCGCAAGCAGCAGCGCGGCCGCATGACGGGCAAAGCCTGGCGCGGCTCGACGCTCTCTTTTGGCGACTTCGGTTTGAAGTCTTTAAGCTGCGGCTGGGTGAGCAATCGCCAGATCGAAGCCGCTCGTATCGCCATGACGCGCTTTATCAAGCGTGGTGGCAAAGTTTGGATCCGGGTGTTCCCGGACAAGCCGATCACGAAGAAGCCGCCAGAAACCCGTATGGGTAAGGGGAAGGGCGCGCCGGAGGCCTGGGTTGCGGTTGTAAGGCCCGGCAAAATGCTGTTTGAGATGGAAGGCGTCACTCCTGAGATCGCGGCCGAAGCGATGCGCCTTGCGGCTATGAAGCTTTCGGTTCCGACCAAGTTCGTGGCCCGCAATCAACCCGTTGAAGTGGCGAAGGTAGGTTAAGGCAAATGCTGAAATCAGAGAAGATTCGCGGCACCGATATCGCCGATCTTGAGCGCCAGGTGCAGGACTCCCGGGAACAGTTGTTCCGGCTGCGCTTCCAGATGGGTATGGGCCAGTTTGAAGGTCTGAAGAAGTATCGCGGACTGCGGAAGGACCGGGCCCGTTTGCTGACGGTGTTGAACGAGAAGCGCGCGGCGGGTGAAGTGGCCGCTCCTGTGGTTCCAGACAAGAAGAGGAAGAAGTAAGGCATGCCGGCAGAGCAAAACACAGAGCAGAACCCGGGCGAGATCGGGCATAAAAACGAGATCGGGCACAAAAACGAAAAGGTCGGAGAAGTCGTTTCCACAAAGATGGCCAAGACCATCGTGGTCGAGGTGACGCGCCGTGTCGCTCACCCCATGTACAAGCGAATCGTTACCAAACGCAACAAGTTCTACGCTCACGACGAAGAGCAGTCGGCGAAGCTGGGCGATGTCGTCCGTATTGTGGAGTGCCGCCCGTTAAGCCGTCTGAAGCGTTGGGCGCTCGGCGATGTCATCCGCAGAGCGGTGCAGGTGGGTGTTGAGCATCCGGCACTCGCCGCCAGCGCCGATACTCGCAAGAAGAAGACGATTAAGAAAAAGGCCGTCAAGAAGAAGTGACGTAGCGCCCCGCTTGCTGCGAATTCGGGCGCTGGGCGTTTTAAGGTAAGGAAGTCAGGGAGACACCGTTATGATTGGAATGCGAACTATTCTCGAGGTTGCCGACAACAGCGGCGCGCGCAAGCTGCAGTGCATCTTGCCCCGCGGCGGCGATCTGGGACTTCGCGCGGGTTTGGGCGACGTGATTACCGCGAGCGTTAAGGAAGCCGCCCCCGATTCCAGCATCAAGAAGGGCAAAGTCGTCCGTTGCGTGGTGGTCCGTATGCGTAAGGAAACGCGCCGCAAGGATGGAACCTACATCCGCTTTGATTCGAACGCCGCCGTGCTGATTAACGAAGTGGGCGAGCCGGTTGGCACCCGTGTTTTCGGTCCGGTCGCGCGTGAGTTGCGTGAGAAGCGGTACATGAAAATCGTGTCGCTGGCGCCGGAGGTCATTTAGTCATGCCAAAGATTGCTTATAAAAGGCGCCAGGAAAAAGGCGAGCAGAAGCCGCTTCGCCTCAAGATTAAGAAGGACGATCTCGTCCGCGTTATTGCGGGCCGCGATAAGGGTAAGACCGGCAAGGTTCTTGAAGTAAATCGGCTCACCCGCAAGGTGACGGTCGATGGTGTGATGATTGTGAAACGTCACACTCGTCCGAACCCGGCACAGCAGATTAAGGGCGGCGTGGCTGAAAAGCCCATGCCCATCGATGTATCGAACGTAATGATTCTGACCGCTGGCGGCATCCCGACGCGCATTGGATACAAAATCGAAACGACAGGCGGGAACACTCGCCGGGTTCGTATCGCGCGTAAGGGCGGCGAAGCGCTCGACAAGAAGTAGCAGATAACGACAATTTGAGGCCGTTTGGAATCGGCCGGGGAAATAGTTAAGAGATGGCCAAGGAAACACCGAAGAAGGACGCTCCGAAGAAGGCGGCAGACAAGGCCCCGGATCCCAGAAAGGCGGAGGCGGCTAAGGAGAAGAAGCTTAAAGCGGAAGCCCAGGCGGCTGCCGCAGCCGATCCTAAAAGGCGCCCGAGCAGTGCACATTCTAAAGCGCGGCTGCGCGGGATGTACGCGGAGACCGTCGTGCCGGCCTTGACCAAAGAATTCTCTTACAAGAACCCGATGGCGGTGCCGAAGGTGCAGAAAGTATCGATCAATATCGGCCTTGGGGAAGCGACCGGCAACAGCAAACTGATGGATGGCGCGGTCAATGAACTGGGCGCGATTGTCGGACAGAAACCGGTTGTGACCAAAGCGAAGAAGTCGATCGCCGCCTTTAAACTTCGCGAGGGGATGGCGATTGGCTGCATGGTTACGCTTCGTGGCGATCGGATGTACGAATTCCTCGACCGTTTGATGAATGTGGCGCTGCCGCGCGTCCGCGATTTCCGCGGTGTGTCTCCTAAGTCGTTCGATGGCCGCGGTAACTATACGCTCGGGTTGAAGGATCAATTGATCTTCCCTGAGATTGACTACAACAAAGTGGAGAAGACGAAGGGCATGAATATCTCGATCACCACTACCGCAAAGACGGATGCCGAAGGTTTGGCTCTGCTGCGCCACATGGGCATGCCATTCCGTCAGTAAGCAAGAAAGAGTTTATCGATGGCAACTACTGCGAAAATTGCGAAAGAAGAAAAGAAGCTGGCGGAAATCGCCCGTGCCAGAGCCGCTGGAACGACGGCCAAGTTTGCGGTTCGGCTGCGGAATCGCTGCAAACATTGCGGGCGGCCGCGCGGTTTCCTGCGCAAGTTCCGGTTGTGCCGGATCTGTTTCCGAAAGTTCGCGCTGAGTGGCCAGATCCCTGGCGTTACTAAGGCGAGCTGGTAAGAGTCGATGGCTCCGCTTTAGAGCGGAGCATGGCCGGTGTTGAGAGTTTTAGGAAAGCGCACAGCCCGTTTGGTGGGCGTTGTGCGCGATCAAGGAATGAAAGGTGCTGAGAGTTAAATGACAGCAGACCCCATTGCCGATATGTTGACGCGCGTGCGCAATGCTTTAATTGCGCGCCATCCCAAAGTGGATGTGCCTGCGTCACGGCTGAAGAATGAAATCGCCCGCATCCTTAAGGATGAAGGCTACATTCTGAACTACAAATTAACCGAGGAAGGCGCGAAGAAATACATCCGCCTGTATCTGAAGTACACCACCTCCAATCTTCCGGTGATTTCCCGTATTCAGCGTGTATCGCGTCCGGGTTGCCGTGTTTATGTCGGCAGCAAGGATATTCCGCGCATTCTCGGCGGCCTCGGAATCAATATCGTAACGACGCCGAAAGGTGTAATGACGGGTTCTGCCGCTCGTAAGGAAGGAATTGGCGGGGAAATCCTCTGCCAAATCTGGTAAGAAGATGTCACGAGTAGGAAAGAAGCCGATTCCCCTGCCGCAGGGTGTCAAAATCAACATCTCCGATCAATTGATGGTCGAGGGGCCGAAGGGCAAGCTCACCGTCCCGATCCCGCATGGAATTCGGATCGAGCAAAAAGATCAGATCCTCGAAGTCGTTCGCGATAGCGACAAGTTCGCCGCTCTTCACGGTCTGACGCGCGCCCTCGCCGCAAACGCCGTACAGGGCGTCTCGACCGGTTTTGTGCGCGAACTCGATATCGTCGGCACCGGCTATCGCGCCGATGTCAAAGGTAAGGTGGCAACCTTCACTCTTGGCTATTCGCATTCGATCGAATTCATTTTGCCGAGCGGCGTCGATCTGAAGATCGACAAGCAAACGCATCTGGTTCTCTCTGGGTTCGACAAGCAGGAAGTGGGGCACATCGCCTCGCAGATCCGCGCGTTGCGTCCCCCTGATCCGTACAAGAATAAGGGCGTCCGTTACATGGGCGAAGCGCTCCGCAAGAAGGCCGGTAAAACCGGGGCGGGAGGTAAGTAATGGCTCAGGACTCTAGACAGATAATTCGGCAGCGTATTCATAAGCGCATCCGCGCCCGTGTGGCTGGGACCCAGGAGCGTCCTCGCCTGGCGGTGTTCCGCAGTGTCAATCACATCTACGCTCAGGTGATCGACGATCAGCAGGGGCACACGCTGGTCGCCGCTTCTACTACCGAAAAAGACTTGCGTGGCAAGGGCGGCAACGTGGATGGCGCGAAGTTGATTGGCAAAGCGGTCGCCGAACGCGCTAAGGAAAAGGGAATTAACAAGGTTGTGTTCGATCGCGGCGGCTACTTGTATCACGGCCGCGTGAAAGCACTGGCAGATGCAGCCCGCGCGGCGGGACTGGAGTTTTAATCGATGGCATTTAGAGTAACGGCCAAGCGCATTGACACGCAGAACCTGAACCTCAAGGAACAGGTCGTTAGCATCAACCGCGTGACGAAGGTTGTCAAGGGCGGTAAGAACATGAGTTTCTCGGCGCTTGTCGTCGTCGGCGACCCCGGCGCGAAGGTGGTCGGCTTTGGTACCGGAAAGGCCAAGGAAGTTCCCTCCGCAATCAAAAAGGGCATTGAAGCGGCGAAGAAGAATCTTCGCAAAATCAATGTGCTCGAGACTACCATCCGCCACCCTGTATTGGGACGGTTTGGCAGCGGTTTGGTGCTACTGAAGCCAGCTCCCCCCGGTACTGGTGTGATCGCCGGCGGTCCGGTGCGCGCCGTCATCCAGGCTGTCGGTATTCCGAACGTCCTGACCAAGTCGATCGGTTCGCACAATGCTCATAACGTCGTGAAAGCGACTATTGCCGCCCTGGAGCAACTTTGCGACAAGCGTGCCATAGCCGAAATGCGTGGCCTGCCGATCGAGAAGTTGTAAACGGCGGAAAGATTCGAGGCATACAGAGATGGCTGAAGGAACGATCAAGATTAAGCTGGTGCGCAGCACAATTTGCACGCCGCAGAAGCACAAGAATATCGTGAGGTCGCTGGGGCTTCAGAAAATTAACCGCGTCGTGGTGCGTCCCGATACGCCCGGATTCCGTGGCATGGTGGCGAAAGTGCCGCACCTGCTCGAGATTGTTAAGGACTAGCGCCCGGTAGGTAACTCAAAATGAATTTAAGCAATTTGCGGCCTCCCAAGGGCCAGAAACAGAAGAAGCAGCGTATTGGCCAGGGCATGGGATCGGGCCGTGGTAAATTCTCCGGGCGTGGCGCCAAAGGCGCCAAGTCCATCTCGGGCTACAGCAAGATGCGCGGGTTCGAAGGCGGCCAGATGCCGCTTCACCGCCGTTTGCCGAAGCGCGGCTTCACCAACATCTTTCACAAAGAGTACGCCATCATCAACGTGAGCGCCCTTGAAGCTCTGGACGGCGATAATTTCACGCCCGAGTCGCTTGTCGAACGTGGCATCATAAAGAAACTAAACGCAGGCCTGAAAATTCTGGGTAATGGCGACCTGAACAAAAAAATCAGCGTTACCGCTCATGTATTCTCAAAGTCTGCGCTCGACAAAATTCAGAAAGCCGGTGGGAACGCCGAGGTTATTGCCAAGCCCGATCCTGCAAAGCGGAAATCGGCTAAGTAAACCAACGCACCCAGGCCGGGAAGCATAACGACCTCATGACAAAGTTTTTTGAAGCGCTCAGCAATATGTTCCGGATTCCGGACCTCCGGAGACGGGTGCTCTTTACGTTGGGCTTGCTCGCGGTGTACCGGATCGGCGCCTTCATCCCGACACCCGGAATCGACCACAGCCGATTCCTCGAATTCTTTCAGCGCAGCGCGTCGGGTGGGTTCCTAGGCTACTTCGATCTGTTCAGCGGCGGAATGCTACGGAAGATGGCGATCTTCGCGCTCGGCATTACGCCATACATCACGTCATCGATCATTTTGCAGTTGTTGACTGTCGTCATACCGACTCTCGACAAGCTCCAGAAGGAAGGCGAACTGGGTCGGCGCAAAATCACTCAGTGGACCCGTTATTTGACGGTTGCGCTCGCCATTATCCAGTCGTTCGGAATCGCCTACGCGCTCCAGAATTCGGGCGGCGGGTTCGTTCTTCATCCTGGCTTCAACTTCCTTTTCATGACCGTTCTCACCTTCACGGCGGGGTCGGCCTTCATCATGTGGCTAGGTGAGCAGATCACCGATCGCGGCATAGGAAACGGCATGTCGCTGATCATCTTTGTTGGCATCATCGTCGGTCTTCCCGGTGCAGTCGCCAGCATCTATCGCAATACCTTTGTGACGCATCAATGGCCAGTGCTCCAGATGGTGTTGATTCTTATCATCATGGTCGCCGTGGTCGCGTTCATCGTACTGGTCGAGCGCGGCGAACGGCGCATCCCGGTGCAATACGCCAAGCGTGTAATCGGACGGCGGATGATGGGTGGTCAATCGACGCATTTGCCGCTCAAGGTGAATGCGGGCGGAGTGATTCCGATTATCTTCGCTTCCTCGCTTCTCGCGCTGCCTCAAACCGCGCTGCAATTTCCGCTCGTTAAGAATAGCCGGGTATTGAGCAGCATGCTCGGTGCGCTAGGGGGCGCCGAGCCCCTCTACTATGTCGCTTTTATCGTTCTGATCGTTTTCTTCTGCTTCTTCTATGTCTCGATCATTTTCAACCCGAGCGAAGCGGCGGATAACATGCGAAAGTACGGCGGCTTTATCCCCGGTATTCGGCCTGGCAAGAATACGGCTGAGTACATGGACAAGATCCTGTCGAAGATCACGGTGGTCGGTGGTCTCTATCTGTCGATTCTGTCGCTGATTCCGCAGATCATGATCCAGGGGATTAAGCTGCAACGCTTGCCGTTGGTAGGGAATTTCATTGATGCGCACTTCCCGCGGTGGCTGCTCGACGGCCTGGGGGTGAACTTTTATTTCGGCGGCACTTCACTTCTTATCGTGGTCGGTGTTGCCATGGATACGGTGAATCAGATCGAGGCGCAGTTGATCATGCGTCACTACGAGGGTTTCACTCCCCGGGCGGGCCGTATTCGTGGCCGCCGAAGCAGTACGAGCTAAATCTTGGGTGAGGATACAAACAAGGCGGGAGCGCCAGTGATCGTTTTGTTTGGTTCGCCCGGGTCGGGCAAAGGAACTCAGGCCAAGCTTCTGCAGGAGTGTTTCCGTTGGCCGCATATTTCAACTGGTGACATGCTGAGATCGCATATTGCCGTCGGGGACACGATCGGGCTTGGTGTACAGGGGCTGATGAGATCGGGCCGGCTCGTTTCCGACGATCTCGTAAATGAATTGGTGGCGGAACGGCTGCGGGAGCCAGATTGCCAGAACGGTGTGATTTTAGACGGTTTCCCGCGAACTGTAGGGCAGGCCGAGGTTTTGCTTGGAATGATGCGGCAGTACGGAATGAGGCCGGGCGTGGTACACTTGATGGTTGACCACGGTAGAATTGTAGCCCGCCTGAGTGGCCGTCGCCAGTGTCCTGTTTGTGGAACCCTCTACGGTATAAAAACCCATCCTCCCAAGGTTTCTGGTATTTGTGACCTGGACGGCGCGGGGTTGGTCACGCGCGATGATGATCGCGAGGATGTGATCCGGGAGAGGCTGGAGCAATACGATTTGCAAACTCATCCCTTGCTGGAGTATTTCCGCAAAGCTGGGATACCCATGATTGAAACTCAGGGAGCGAGCAGACCTCCGGAGCAGATTACGAAAGCGATCTGCGATTCGCTTTATGCAGCGGGTCTGATTGCGGCGCCGGTCTGCGTTGTCGAGCCGGGTGGGTTACAGCCGGGTGTGTTAGGAATGAACGGCGCGTCGTGATTGTGCGTAGAAGTGCAGCCGAGCTTGAGAAGCTCCGCCGAAGCGGATTGCTGGTGTATCAAATACTTCAGGATCTGAAGGGCATGGTGGAGGAAGGCCTGAGTACTCAGGATCTTGAAGCGGCAGCTGAGAAGATGATTTCGGGCGCGGGTGCGAAACCGGCGTTCAAAGGTTATTATTCGCAGGCGTCGGGTACTAAATATCCGTATGTTTTGTGTACGTCGGTAAACGAAGAAGTGGTTCATGGGATGCCTTCCGGCAAGCGTAAGCTGAAGGCGGGCGATATCGTGTCGCTCGACACTGGCGTTTTGCTCGACGGTTACTACGGGGATTCGGCCGTTACAGTGGCTATCGGGCAGGTGAACGATTCGGTGAAGCGGTTGCTGAAAGTGACGGAAGAAAGTCTGGAATTGGCAATCGAGAAGGTTCGGGCTGGCAACCGGCTATTTGATATCTGCGGCACGGTGGAAAAGTACGTCGTGTCGAACGGCTTTTCGATCGTCAGGGAATTTGTGGGGCACGGAATCGGGACTTCCTTACATGAGGAACCTCAGATTCCGAACTATATCGACCGGCGCGGCGAAAATCCGCGTTTGAAGCCGGGAATGGTTTTGGCGATAGAGCCGATGGTAAACGCCGGGAAACCGGAGACTAAGGTTTTGTCGGATAAGTGGACGGCTGTGGCAAAGGACGGGTCGTATTCGGCCCACTTTGAGCACATGGTGGCGGTGACGGAAAACGGTCCTTGGGTTTTGTCGAGACCGTGACTGGAAGTCCGGAACGAACGGTCGAGGCCATCGTTGTGGAATTGCTGCCAAGCGCGCTTGTTCGCGTGAGACTGGAAGGCGAGCATGAGTTGATCGCTCATCTTCCGGGCGCGCAGCGAGCGAATTTTGTGCGTCTGCGGGTGGGCGACCGGGTGCGTGTAGCGCTTTCGGTTCAGGACCGGACGCGCGGACGAGTTTTAGAACTTTTGACGAAGTAGCGCACAGGTCGTTTGTTGACGGTTGTGCGCGTTATGAAGGGATTGCCGTAGAGACATGAAAGTACGGGCATCAGTTAGAAAACTTTGTGACAAGTGCAAAGTGATTCACCGCCACGGCGTGGTGCGTGTCATTTGCACCAACCCCAAGCACAAGCAGCGGCAGGGTTAAGAGGGAAATAAGTATATGGCGCGTATTGCAGGCGTTGACTTACCAGCAAGGAAGCGGGCGGCGATTGGGCTGACCTACATTTATGGCATTGGGCGGACTCGTGCCCTCTCTTTGCTACACCGGGCCCAGGTGGATCCGGAGAAGAAGGTCGCCGACCTTTCTGAAGAGGAAGTAAACCACCTCCGTAATCTGATCGAGGGCGAAGGCGCCATCGAAGGCGACTTGCGCAAAGAAGTCTCGATGAACATAAAGCGCCTGATGGAAATGGGTTCGTATCGCGGATTGCGGCACCGTCGTGGTCTGCCGGCCCGCGGTCAGCGAACGCATACCAACGCGCGTACGCGAAAAGGTCCGCGTAAGGGCACCGTGGCCGGCAAGAAGAAGGCGACCAAGACCTAGTCCGGAGACTGAACAAGATGGCAAAAGCACCCGCAAAAACAGCTAAGAAGAAAGCCTTTAAGAAGAAGGAAAAGAAGAACGTTCCCTACGGGACTGTGCACATCCAGGCTTCATTCAACAATACGATCGTGACGTTCACCGATCCTATCGGCAACGTTCTCGCGTGGTCCAGTTCCGGTTCTCTCGGCTTTCGTGGGTCGCGTAAAGGCACTCCGTTCGCCGCGCAGCAGGCCTCGTTGACCGCCGCCAATAAGGCGAAGGAATCTGGTCTGCGCACCGTCGAGGTTCGCGTGGCTGGCCCTGGTTCCGGCCGCGAGTCGGCTGTTCGCGCCTTATCGACTGCGGGAATTGAAGTTCGCTCGATCAAAGACGTCACGCCGATTCCGCATAACGGATGCCGTCCGCCTAAAAAGCGCCGCGTTTGATGCTTTTGGGTTTTTTAAGCGGGAAGAAGGCCCAGCCAGGCCGTAAACCGCACCTGACACGTAGAAGTAAAACTGGAGGTCATTGAATTGGCACGTTATACGGGCCCGGTATGTCGGCTCTGCCGGCGCGAGGGCATGAAGTTGTTTTTGAAGGGTGAGCGCTGCCACAGCGAGAAGTGCGCCATCGAAAAACGCAATTTTCCCCCTGGCCAGCACGGTCAGGACAAGAAAAAAGCCAAGGTCCTCGGCTACGGTCTGCAGCTTCGTGAGAAGCAGAAGGCGCGCCGCTACTATCAGGTTCTAGAAGGTCAATTCCGGAATCTTTATGAGAAGGCCGTTAATCACAAAGGTATTACAGGCGAGTTGATGCTCGGGCTGCTTGAAAAGCGTCTCGATAACGTTTTGTACCGGATGGGGCTTGCAACCAGCCGGCCACAGGCGCGTCAGTTCGTACGGCACGGCCATGTGAACGTGAACGGCCGCAAGGTGAATATTCCTTCCTTTACAGCAAAGCCCGGTGATGTCGTGGAAGTCCGCGAGAAGAGCCGGAACCATCCTTTCATTCTCTCCGCGCGCGATGCCACAGCCCACACACCTAGCCCCTCCTGGCTCGAAGTAGATCGTGAAGCTCTCAAGGGCCGGGTGTTAGCGCAACCAAAACGCGAAGAGTTGGTGCAGATCCAGTTAAACGAACAGCTCATCGTCGAGCTGTACTCGAAGTAGTCTTTCGACAATCGACGAAGAGGATAAGAAATACATATGTTCAAAGGATTCCAGAAGCCCAAGCGTTTAGTCGCGAATACCGAGTCGCTCACGGAGCGGTATGGTCAATTCACGGCCCAGCCGTTCGAGCGTGGATTCGGATCCACAATCGGTACGGGTCTGCGCCGCGTGCTGTTGAGCTCCATCGAAGGGGCCGCCATCACAGGCGTTCGCATCGAAGGTGTCTCCCACGAGTTCAGTCCCATTCCTGGCGTTGTCGAAGATGCTACCGACATCATCTTGAACCTTAAACAGGTTCCTTTCAAGATGATGGGCGAAGGCACTCGCATCGCTCGTATCACTATAGACGGTGCCAACGAGGTAATGAGCAGCCAGATCGAGACCGACAACGACGTCGAAGTTCTCGACCGCAACCTCCACATCGCGACAGTTGGTGAAGGCGGCAAACTCAACATCGAAATGCGAATTAAGAGCGGACGTGGTTACGTGTCCGCCGACCGCAACTACGACGAAGACCTGCCGCTCGGCTACATCCCGATCGATTCGGTTCACTCGCCGGTACGCAAGGTGAATTACGCGGTTGAGAATGCCCGCCTCGGTCAGAACACCGACTACGATAAGTTGAACGTCGAAGTCTGGACCAACGGCGCCATTTCTCCGCAGGACGCAATCGGTCAAGCGGCCAAACTGCTCAAAGACCATATGACGATCTTCATCAACTTCGAAGAGACGCCAGAGGTTACCGAAGAGCCAGCCGAGCGCGCCGCAAACCAGATGAACGAAGTGCTGAATCGTTCGGTCGAAGAGCTGGAACTCAGCGTACGTTCTTACAATTGCCTGAAGAACGCCAACATCCAGACCATTGGCGATTTGGTTCAGAAGTCAGAATCCGAGATGTTGCGTACGAAGAATTTTGGCCGCAAATCGCTGAACGAAATCAAGGAAATCCTGTCGGGTCTGGGCCTTTCGTTCGGAATGAAGTTCGATTCTCAGGGCCGTCTCGTGGGCGGTGCGCCGCCGGCATCGGCCGCTGAGTACGCCGAGGCGGACGATTATGCTGGGGCGGAGGAATAGTCCATGCGGCACCGTAAAGCTGGAGTAAAACTCAAGCGCGATGTCAGCGCAAGACGGGCTTTGTTGCGCGGCCTCGTCACCAATGTAATTGACGAAGAGCGGATTACCACCACGCTTCCGAAGGCCAAGGCGGCGCGTCCGCTGGTCGAGAAGATGATCACCCTCGCCAAAGAGGACACGCTCCACCGTCGCCGCCAGGCGGAAGCGTTCCTTATGACCAAGGAATCCGTCGAGAAGTTGTTCGCTAAGATTGGGCCTCGCTTCAATCAGCGGCCGGGGGGCTATACCCGCATCATTAAGCTGGGCTGGCGCAAAGGCGACGGCGCGGAGACTGCCAAGTTGGAACTGGTCGGTTCAGAGCTGGTCAAACGGGCTGCGGAACGTGCCGCACGGCGCGAAGAGCGCCTTAGCGCCATGCGCCAGGGCAATGAATCTGAAGAGGGCGGCGAGAAGAAGTAGGACAGGCGATCAAATACACGGTTGCAAAAAAGGAAAGGCCCGAAAGCTTTATAGCTCTCGGGCCTTTCCTTTTTTTAGTCGAGTTTGAAATTAACGTCGGCCATGAGAGCCGCCGCCCCCGCCTCCGAACGACGAATGTCCGCCCGCATACCCGCCGCCGTGGCCTGGGAACGAGGCATGTCCGCCCGCATACCCGCCGTGACCTCCGAAAGAGGCATGTCCGCCGTAGTATCCGCCATGTCCGTAATACCCGCCGTGTCCCCAGTAGCCGCGCCCGCCACCAAAGTAAAATCCAATGCTTGGGCCCCCGTACGGATACCCGTATCCGTAGCCGTAATAGGGAGCTGGATAGGGATAGGCGGTATAGTACGGCGAAGGAGCCGGAGGCGGCCCCGCATTGGCGTAATCTGGACCCGGTCCAGGCTGCCTTCCGTAATCCGGATTGTTGTCGTATTCGTTCCGTTCAACATACCGGAAAGCCATGGGCGCATTCGCCGTCGATATGGCGACAGGAGCCTGAATGCGGAAGGTGAGGACTTGTTCCGGATAAATGACGCTAGGATGACCGCGCGTGACCAGCACTCCGATGGTGCTGACGAGCAATCCAGCTCCGGCGCCTACGGCAGCGCCAGCTCCTCCACCTACGCCCGCGCCGATGGCGGCGCCAACACCCGTCGTGCCTGCGATGGCTCCGGCGTCTCTACCGACCGAAGTATCAGCTTTGCGGGAAATCAACTGGCTCTGGATAGGAACCTGCTGGCCGTCTACGAGAGTTAGGTCGGTCAGTTGAATCCCAAGACGTGCAACGCCTTCGACCCGCCCCGCCTTCTGGGACTCGACAACTTGACCGCCCAGAGTTTGGCCCGGCTCGGCCACAACTACTGCGTTGACAACAATCGGCTGGATCAGCGTCGCGGAAAAGGCGTCGCCTTTCTGACTCCTATCTGAGGAGAGGTACTGGTCCACACGCACAGTTACGTACGTTCCCGGCGCGATGGTGAGCCGGCTCGGAACGGGAGGAGGCTCCTGACCAGCATATGGCGCATACTGTGGCCTGGCTGCATAAGGCCGATTGCCATTGTTATAGCGCGGGCCAGCCTCATCCGGAGGCGGCAGAGGCTCGTCTTGATTCTGACCGGAATCCGCCGTCTGATAAGGACCGGGTGAATTGACAGCGGCCCGGGGCCATCCTCCGCCTGAATTTCCCATCTGCTGCTGAGCCTGAGGCTCAGGAGGGGGTGGGGCCGATTGGTCCTGCTGGTCCTGCGCGAACGCAAGGGTGGAAGCGGCCAGGAAAGTAGCTACGGCATAAGGCGCCGCAGCCGAAAAAGATTTATAGAAGCGTTTCATTGCTGCCTCGCAACATTCGACGAGAAATACAATGCATGCGTTTCGCCAGGGACAGGTCTTTTTATAACAATGACTTACGTGGTTCCATTCCGGCTCGTATGCACCGCAGATGGTGGTTTTCGGCCACGTCATTCCATCCGGTTCCGCAGATAATGCGTAAACGACTTGACCGCCAATCCCAGCACGATTACCAAAGCGAGGTGCAGCGGCGTTCCTTTCAAAGTGAGGAACGAAGCCAGTATGAGACACGCGTAAAGGATGAGAGCGCCCTTCGCTCCGATGAGTTGTCTTCATTGGGATGTAGTGTTGTAGCCGAAACTGAATGCCAAACGAACCTGATTCCCTTTAAAATCGGCGGGAAGCGGCGGCAGCGGATTGGACATGCTGAGTCCGGCGACGGCGGCGCGGTCCAGGGCCTCCGAACCGGACGGATCGGCAGTGACCAATTTGGGAATGCTGCCATCGCGGTTAATAATGAATTCGACTACGGTCCGGCCGCGAAGAGTTCCCATGCGAACGCTTTCGGGAATGATACGGCGCCAGTTCGTGCGGACAATCCCGAGAATCTGGGCGAGGTAGGCCCGGAAGTCGGCGCCCTCAGGATCGCTTTGCAGTTCTACGGTTGCGTGCTGAGCGCTTAGTTGACCGGGGATTCCGGGGGAACCGGAGCGCGGCGGCGAAGCATTATCGTCGCTTACAGCCACGTGCGCGCTGTTAGTAGGCTCAGCGAGGCTCTGGATCGCGCTCTGAACCGAAGCCTTGGGAATGGCGATGGTTGGATGGGGATTTTTGATCAGCGGCTCGGAACCCACGTTTTGAAACGGCCCATTTGCCGGTGCGGGAGGAGGCGGCAAGTTCGAACTCAAACCGGAAGGGGACCCCTGGGTTTCGGAAGGTGGTTGGTTCATAGCCATTTTGGGAGCCTCAGGCACGATCTGAGGAGCGGTCTTGCTTTTTTGCTGTGAGAGCGGCGCCACCTTTGGAATTTCAAAATGTCTTTCGGTCGGTTCCGGGGAAGATGGCCGGGCCTGCATTCCCCGGCTTGCCGTCAGGTCCGCCAAGTCAAAGCTCTTGGTTGGTTTGGTCAAATTCGGCGCCTTTTGGGTGAGCAAATCCGGCGGAAGGTAGAGCGGAACCTTATGAAAAATGACCCGGCGCTCCGGTGGACCTTGCTGGACGAAGCTCGGAAGTTGAGTGGCTAGCGAAAAGAAAAGCGCGTGGATTGCTAGCGATGCGCCAAGAATTAATGTCCGCCGTGGGCCGGATTGACGACCGGGCCAGTCGAGCAGCAGGTTCAGGTCGGGAGGCGGGCTGCTCGGCATTGCTCCTAAAAGATACAGGACGGCGGCGCGGGTCCGAAGGTTGCCATTACCGAACGAAGTGTCGGCTGCGGCGCACCGTCTCAGCGACTAAGTCTGCGTGTTCCTTGATCTTAGCAAGAATCGCCTCGGCTACGCGGAGGGCGTTTGTGGCCTGAATTCCATTCACTTTGGGCTGTGACCGCTCGCGAACGGCGTCGAAGAAGGACTGCAATTCCAGTTTCAGCGGTTCGCCGGGAGCGGTTTTTAGCGAATCGAACCCAATGGGGGGCACGCCTTCCTTGGGTTCGTTTTTGCGAATGGCGAGCCGGATTGCTTCCTGACGCTGATAGTCAACCGAGATGTACTCACCGGGTTGGAAGAGCCGGAGCTTGCGAACTTTTTCAGTCGAAACGCGGCTTGCGGTTAGATTGGCGATACAGCCGGAAGCGAAGGCAAGACGGACATTGGCGATATCGACCAAGGGAGAGAGGACTGAGATTCCAGCGGCGCGGATTTCGACGGGCATCTCGCGAGTGAAGCTAAGGACGATGTCGAGGTCGTGGATCATGAGATCGAGGACAACATCGATGTCGAGACTGCGGGGCGTGAAGACGCTTAGACGGTGAACCTCGAAAAACAACGGAAGGGTCAGCGCCTGTTCGAGTGCGGTGATCGCCGGGTTGAAGCGCTCCAAATGACCGATCTGGAGAATGCGGCCGCGCTCTTCGGCTAGTCGGGTGAGGCGGTCCCCAGCGGCGGAAGAATCCGCAATGGGCTTTTCAACCAGCACATCCAGGCCAGCTTCGAGCAATCGCGATGCGACTTGTTCGTGGGTGACGGTAGGCGTCGCCACAATAGCGCAGCCTGCGGCACCCGCTATTTCATCGATTGAGGAAAACGCCCGGATATTATGTTGCGCCGCCCGTTGCGCGTCCGTGTCGAAAACGCCGGCTAATTCGATTTCCGGGATCTCCCGCAGCGCGCGAATGTGATTGCCGCCGAATGATCCGGCCCCGAGGACGGCTACACGAAGCTTATTCACTCGGCAGGAAGTACTTCGCTCAACGGCATTTCGAGATTCAGATTTGCGCAGCGCAGGATGCCGTCTTTCACCGGGATTACGTGTCCGTTTTGGGCGGCGGTCCAGGCTTCGTTTGAGTAGGGATCAATGATCCAAACTGTGGGAACGCCAAATGCCAAAATATCCCGGAGCTTGTTGTGGTCCGATACCACCGGTCGTCGCGTGAAAGAATTTCGACCCACGAGGCCGGAGGTTGAACCGTCACCTCGTCTCGATCACTTGCCAGGACCAGGCAAACATCCGGAATACGTACGCGAGATCGTGAAATTTGTACTCTCTGTGCGGTCAATACTCGCCGACTATGTTGAGGCTCTCTCTCGAACAACCAGCCACAGACAAGAGCCTGGGTCCTGCTGTGTTTCCTCTTGCCTACGTTTCGATCCTCAAGCAAGCCGTCGATGTATTCGCAGTCGGGCTCGTACTCGGTATGCAGGTATTCGGCCAGAGAAATGGGTGAAGCCGTGGCCGCCATATAGATAGGCTACCGCCTCTTAATTTTGTTGCTCGCATAATCAGTCTTGAAGTACTTCGCTCAAGGGCATCTCCAAATTCAGATTCAAGCAGCGCAGGATGCCATCCTCCACCGGGATTACATGTCCGTCTTGGGTGGCGGTCCAGGCTTCGTTTGAGTAGGGATCAATGATCCAAACTGTGGGAACACCAAATGACAAAACATCCCGGAGCTTGTTGTGTGTTCGATACCACCGGTCATCCGGGGAAAGGATCTCGATCCAAAGTGGCGGCGGCTGCTGTATTACCTCGGCCTTATCATCCGCAGGTACAAGACAAACGTCCGGGATCCGGATACGAAAGGGCGCCAACTGCACTCGTTGTTCCGGCCGTACCCGGAATCCGTGTTGGCTTCTCCGTGCCAATAGCCAGCCAACTACAAGGCCCTGAGTGTCGCTGTGCCGAGATTTTCCCACGTTTCTCTCCTCAAGCACTCCGTCGATGTACTCGCAGTCGGGCTCGTACTCAGTGTGCAGGTATTCGGCTAGAGAAATGGGCGCAGCCGCAGTTGCCATATAGATAGGCTATCGCCTCTTGGTCTTGATCACAATCGGAGTTCCATCGAAGCCGAACTGCTCGCGCAGGCGGTTCATGATGAATCGCTCGGTTGAGAAATGGAGTTTATCGGCTTTGTCGGTGAACACGATGAAGGTAGGGGGGCGGATCGAAGCCTGTGTCATGTAGAAAACTTTGATATCGCTGTCAAACTCGACACTAGCGATGAAACGGTTCAGCTCGCCTGTCGTGACCCGCTTCGAGGCCGCATCGAACGAGCGCCGGATGGTTGAGAAGATGCGCCGGATTCCCTCCGCGTTCTTGGCCGAGGCGAACAGAACCGGAGCGTAATCCATGAACTTAAGCTCATCGCGAACGGCTTCCGTGAAGGCTCTCTTGCCCTTTTCATCTCCGACGGCATCCCACTTATTAATGACGACTATTACGGCGCGGCCTTCCTCGTGTGCGTAGCCCGCAATCGTCGCATCGGCCCCCACGACGCCTTCGGTGCCATCGATCATCAGCAACACGACATTGGCCATGCGGATATTCCGGCGAGCCATGACGATGCTGAGCTTCTCGGTCATCTCATGCGTTTTGCCCTTACGCCGAATGCCGGCCGTATCGACGAACTTATAGGTTGTGTTACCTTCCTGGACTGTTTCATCGACGGCATCGCGAGTCGTACCCGCAACCGGAGAAACAATGGCTCGCTCGGCGCCGACCAGTGTGTTCAACATAGTCGATTTTCCGACGTTGGGACGCCCGATGATCGCAACCTTTATGCGGCGCAGGTTCCCTTCGTGTTCCGGTTCATCCATCACCGGCTGCTCTTCGGGAAAAGGTTCGGTTACGTGGCCAAGAAGGTCGTCGAGGCCAAGCCGGTGTTCGGCGGACACAGCGAAGGGATCGCCCAAGCCGAGCGAATAAAATTCGGGAACAAGGTTCTCGCGGACCTTCGCGTCTATCTTATTCACGACCAGCGTCAGTGGTTTGCCGAGAGGCCGAAGCAGTTTGGCGAGATCGCGGTCGGATGACGTAATTTCCGTGCGGCCATCGATGACGTAAAGAATGTGCGAGGCGATTTCGAGTGCGACGTGAGCCTGCTTCAGAATCTGCGTCGGAATCAGGGCATCGTCATGCGGGATGATACCGCCAGTATCGATCACGCCAAAGCGCTTGCCGCGGTACTCGGCTTCACCGTAAATGCGGTCGCGCGTGATACCCGGTTCATCGCCCACAATGGAGCGGCGATCGCGGATGATGGCGTTAAAAAGAGTGGATTTGCCGACGTTCGGGCGCCCCACGATAACGATTGTCGGGAGTGGTTCGTCTGCTGGCATTTCGACTACAAGGGTCTCATAGACGCCAATTTGGCTACGCATGAGACCATGAGGCTTACGAATGTCAGTTGTTAATGAAAGCACCAACACGCGCAATATAGCTATCATTGCGCACGTCGATCATGGCAAGACCACGCTCGTGGATGCCATGTTACGGCAAAGCGGACTTTTCCGCGCCAACGAAGAAACCGCCGAACGTATGATGGATTCGAACGACCTGGAGCGTGAGCGCGGTATCACGATTCTCGCGAAGACCACGGGCGTTCGCTACCACGGCACCAAGATCAACATTGTCGATACTCCCGGCCATAGCGACTTTGGCGGCGAAGTTGAACGCGCTCTTAAGATCGTTGACGGCGTTATGCTGCTGGTCGATGCGAGCGAAGGCCCGCTTCCGCAAACGCGCTACGTTCTGACCAAAGCGCTTGAAGCGAACCTGCCGCCGATTCTTGTCATTAATAAAATCGACCGCCCGGATGCCCGTATTCAGGAAGTGGTGAATGAAGTCTACGACCTGTTCATCGATCTGGATGCGAGAGAAGATCAACTCGATTTCCCGATTGTTTATACAAACGGTAGAGCCGGAATCGCGAAGTTCAATCCCGAAGATGAGAGCGACAATCTTCAGCCGTTGTTTGAAACCATCCTGAAGCATATTCCCTGTCCCAAAGGCGATCCGGAAGGTACGCTGCAACTGCTGGTTGCGAATCTGGACTACAGCGATTATCTGGGCCGTCTGGCTATTGGGCGCGTGTTCAACGGGACGCTCCGGCATGGCGATGAAGTGAGCATTGCCAAGCTGGACGGCACGTTCCACAAGACGCGCATCACAAAGCTCTACTCCTTTGAAGGACTGAAGCGGGTCGATGAAACGATTGGCCGTCCGGGCGACGTTCTGGCGATTGCGGGCGTCGAGGGTATTACCATCGGCGAGACCGTGACGAGCGCGGAGAACCCGAAGCCGCTACCCAATATTCAAATTGACGAGCCCACGATCGCGATGACCTTTACGGTGAACAACTCACCGTTCGCGGGCAGGGAAGGGCAGTACGTCACGTCGCGCAATCTTCGCGACCGTCTCGACAAAGAGCTGTTGACGAACGTCTCGATCAAGGTGGAAGAAGCGGGCGGTCCCGATGCTTTCAAGGTGATGGGACGCGGCGAGTTGCAGCTTGCCATCATTATCGAGATGATGCGGCGGGAAGGCTTCGAACTGCAGGTCGGCAAGCCCGAAATCCTGACGCGCAGGATTGATGGGGTTTTGCAAGAGCCGGTGGAATTGTTGGTTATCGACTGCCCGGAAGAGTTCATTGGCGTGGTCATCGAGAAGATGGGGCAGCGTAAGGGCAAGATGACCAAGATGATCAACAACGGGTCGGGCCGCGTGCGTTTGGAATTCCACGTCCCGTCACGAGGACTGATTGGTATCCGGAGCGAAATGTTGACCGATACCAAGGGCATGGCGATCATGAACTCGCTGTTTCATGGCTACATCGAGTGGCAAGGGGACATTGATACGAGGCCGACCGGATCTCTGGTTTCGGACCGCACCGGCATCGTGACCGGCTATGCCATTTTCAACCTGCAGGAGCGCGGAGTGATTTTCGTTTCGCCGACGACCGAGGTGTATGAAGGCATGATTATCGGTGAGAACTCGCGCGATAGCGATATGGATGTGAATATCGTCAAGGAGAAGAAATTGACGAATATGCGCGCTTCGAGTTCGGATGAAGCGATGCGTCTGATCCCACCGAGACTGTTGAACCTGGAGCAGGCGATTGAGTTCATCAAGGACGATGAACTGGTTGAAATTACGCCTAAGTCGATCCGGCTTCGTAAGAAGATCTTGAAGGCGAACCAGCGGTAGGGATTGTGGGCCGGGACCTCCCCGGCACTAACTCGTCTGTGGACTTGCGACAGGTTTCCGCGCCGACTGAAACGCCGGATTCCAAGAAAGCGAGATCGCGTGAAGCAAACGCTCCGCGATCATCTCCGCTTTCTCCACGAACACGGATGCCGACGGCTCCGTACATACTTCGCTGGTTGTCTGTCTCCATAGTTCAAGCCACCGGTCGAAGTGCTCTCGCGTCAAGCGCGGCAAACCGAGATGCGCCATCATCGGATTTCCTTTGTACGTTCGAGAAGCAAGCATCACGGTAGACCAAAACGCTCTCATCTTCGTTAAATGTGGACCCCAGTCGTCGCCAATAACCGATGCGAAGATCGGTCCTAACAATTGATCCGAGCGGATCTTCCCGTAAAAATTATCCACGAGTTCTGCAATTTGTTGTTCAGTTACGGCAGACATGTAAAGATGTATTTATAATACCTCTTTCAGAGTCACACGCCAATGTACCTGACCCGCCAAGCCGATTACACAATGCGGCTTCTTATTCATCTGGCGATTCAGCCAGACGGGACAGCCACGATCAAAGATGTCGCCGAGCATTATGGCATCTCGCGCAACCATCTGATGAAGGTGGCAAACCGTGCCGTTCGGGCTGGTTATGTGGAAGCCGTACGCGGCCGGGAGGGCGGTCTCAAA
The DNA here is from genome assembly GCA_030853405.1 of Acidobacteriota bacterium. Classification (GTDB taxonomy): domain Bacteria; phylum Acidobacteriota; class Terriglobia; order Bryobacterales; family Bryobacteraceae; genus Bog-105. The sequence goes on from JALYVD010000175.1 coordinate 25,819, forward strand.
CTCGCGAAGCCAGCGGGCCAAATCGGAATCGGAGAGGTGTTGCGCGCCACCGAAGACTGGACGCTGGTCGAATGTTTCGAGCCCGCCTCAAACGCCTGTCCGATAACCAGCGGTTGTGGGTTGCGGCCCGTGCTGAAACAGGCGCTCGATGCGTATTTCGCAGTATTGGACCGCTATTCGCTCGCCGACATCGCGCGCCGGAGAACGTTGCTGGTGCAACTCCTCGGATTGGAGACTGCCTGATGGCTTAGACCAAACTTAAATGAGGAATGCTGTGAGTCCCCTTCAAGCATCGCTCCGCTTCAACAAATAACTCAGTCCCCCCGCGCGATACCATCGATACCCATAAGCCTCCAGCAGAATGCAGTGCTTGCCGGAATCATCCGCAACGCTATGATCCTTCGAAAGAAGGTTCACAAGCCGCGAGCTTTGTTGACCCTCCAGACCCACGTTCAATCGGATCTCGCATGGCTTTGCGCTCAGGCTATGCACAACCACAACGGAATTCCCGCGCCAGTCGTAGCGAATGGCGAGGACCTCGTTCGTTCCCGTGCGAAGTACTTCGAAATCGCCCCAACCGATCTCGGGCACTTCCTTACGCATTCGGATCAGGCGCTCCATCCAGTTCAACAATGAATTCGGGTCGCGGCGCTGATCGGCGGCGTTCACGTGTCCATAGCCGTACGCGCCCCCGCCGATCACCGGCAAAATTGTTTTGCGGTTTGTGGAAAAACCTCCTTGCGGCTCCCCCGACCACTGCATCGGAGTCCGTGCCGATTGGCGTTCGGGAAGATCCAGATCGTCTCCCATTCCAATCTCATCGCCATAACGAATTACCGGGGTGCCGGGCAACGTCATCATCAGGCTGTAGGAGAGTTCGATTCTTCTCCGGTCGCCTTCAAGCATCGGAGCCAATCGGCGGCGGATACCACGCTCGTATAGCTGCATGTTTGCCTCAGGCGCGAAAGCCGCGAAAACCTCCTGCCGCTGCTCGTCACTGAGGCGCCCAAGATCCAATTCATCGTGATTCCTGAGAAACTGTCCCCACTGCGCCGTTGCCGGACGAGGCTTCGTGGTCTTCAATGCTTTCACTAAGGGACGAGTGTCGGGGTAGCAAGCGCGTAAAACAGATTCTGGTTCACCTGAAAATTGAACATCATCTGTAGCCGTTCGCCATTGGCGCCGAAATATTGCATGTCGGTGTTTGGCAATACATTTGCCTCGCCCAAAACGATGGCTTCTCCCTCACGCCAACTCAGAAATTCTCGGAACTCCCGCAGCATCTCGTACTGTTCCACCGGCTGCGCGATCTCAGGACCTTTGATCGCGATCACAAAGGGCACCGCATCCATACGAAATCCGGACACTCCAAGCTGAAGCCAAAATCCCATGATCTTCAGAATTTCCGCCTGCACTTCGGGGTGGCTTGTATTCAGATCGGGTTGGAATTCATAGAAGCGGTGGAAGTACCAGCATTTCGCCGCGTCATCGTAATCCCAGGTGGATTTCTGAACTCCGGGAAAAACGACGCCGTCCTTAGCGTCTTTGGGTTTCTTTTTCGACCACACGTACCAGTCGCGGTACTTCGATTCCGGGTCGCGCCGCGCTTCCTGAAACCACTGATGCTGGTCGGATGTGTGGTTCACGACCAGATCGATGAGAACGCGCAGACCGCGTTGCTTGCATCCATGCGCGAATTCGACAAAGTCCCCCAGCGTGCCATAGCGCGGGTCAACGTTGTAGTAATCGGCGATGTCGTAGCCGCCGTCGCGTCCCGGAGATGGTTGAAAAGGCATCAGCCACAGCGCCGTCACTCCGAGGCCTTGCAAGTAATCGAGCCTCCCCATCAGGCCCTTGAAGTCACCGATACCGTCTCCGTCCGCATCCATATAGGTGCCGACTGAAAGGCAGTACACGACTGCATTCTTGTACCAGAGGTCGTTGATCATTAACCTACCCCGTCGCTACGAAGTCACCGGTGGGAACTGGAGCTTGAAAACGCGGATGCCATTTTCCCAAGTCACTTGCCGGAATAGTTCAGGCGAAGCGAGTTGTTTCAACAACCCTAAAGTTGCACGCGCCACGCACTTGCCGGCCAACCTATTCGCTTCCGGGTTGTTGCCCTGTGAAATTCCCGCTCCTTTGCCATCGGCGCAGCTGCAGTCGCTCCCGAAAATGAGCTTGCTTTTATGACGAACGAGAAAACCGCGAGAGAATTCGGGATCGCGGGCGAGTGCATTGTTCCCCGAATTCGCCGACATGTCTGCATAAAGGTTTGGGAAATCAGACAAGTATCTGTCGGTCAATCCGCCAGGTTTCACCGGACCGGAGGGATACCCGCGATCGGTTGGAACGTCCGCGCTGATGTTGGCCCAGAACAGGTCTGCGTGCCCGATAAAAGTTGTCTTCGGGTGCGCCCGAAGAACTTTGTCGAAGCGCTCGTAGCCCGTGTTGTAAGGAAGCTCTCCGGCAAAGTGAGGGAAGTTTTGGATGTGCATCATGACGGGCACTTGCATTTCGGCGGCTATGTCATACACGCGCCGCATTTCGGGTGAATCAAGTGCGAGGTGATACTTCAATTCACCGATGCTTACCGCCCCTGCACCGATCGCGTTGCGGAAAACCTGGCCGGCATCGGGCTGAGCGGGGTCCGCTGAAACGGAACGCACGAAATGGCCTGGGCGCTTCTCCATCTCCTGTTTTGCCTTGTCTTCATCGCTGGCCCGGGTTAATAGGACGGCGTTCGTGACACCACAGCCTTGGATGTGTGTGAAGCATGAATCGGGATCGCGTCGTAGATGAAGATGAGTGTCGAGGACGGGTCCACCCCATAGCAGATCCTGCTGAGACCAAAGACGCGGGGCTGCGGCAGCCGCTAAAGCCGTTTTGACAAAGGTTCTTCTTTGCATAGAATTCAATCGTACGAAGTCGCCGCTGGTGGAAACGTAAGCACGCGTCAGCCCCAAAAAGCCTTGCTCTTGAATTTGCGGTAAAAGCCATGCAGTATTCGCTCGGTCCAGGTTCCGAACGGCTGGTCCGTAGTCATATACGTCCAGACGGCGCCTCTCTCATTGGGTTCCTGCTGGCCGCTGGTCTTCACTTCGGCAAGCCGGGTTTCGATCTCAACCGGCAGCGCCGCCTCAAGCTCGGTGAACCATTGATCTATTGCGTGCAAATACTCGTAATGCGGATCCCTGAGGCCGAATGAGAGCCATTGCACGCCAGAGCGGTAGTCCGC
>JALYVD010000197.1 GCA_030853405.1 Acidobacteriota bacterium
TGCTCCTCAGTAGCTCAACGGTAGAGCATTCGGCTGTTAACCGAAGGGTTGTAGGTTCGAATCCTACCTGAGGAGCCAAATTTTTTGAACATTTTTAGCTTCCTTTTTCCGCACTTCGGAACCTGAACAGCGACGTGGCTCTCAGTCTCCTGCGTTCCCTCCCCCCGGTCGTGAGAGTCAAGCGACGGAAACAGGTTACGGTAGAAGCCCCGATCACGCGAAAGCAGGCGAGTCGCCTGCTTCTGGGCGTGAGCGCTAATGAGAAAATCCGCCAGGATTCTGGTCCGCTTTCCGCCGCGCTGCCGGTAAGTCCGCCAGACACTTTCGCGTTGGGTCTCGAAATGAATAGCAAAGCTCTGCGTAGACGATGTCGCTGACCACGAGAGAGCCTTCACCCGCGGCATCCTGAAGCGCGGTGGCCGATGCTTCATTTTCATACAATCCTCGTTCGGCACCAGGATGTCGAGCAGGAGATTCGTGTCAATCGCCGTGATTATCGGCCCCGCACGTCATCAACGAGCTTGTCCACCGAGGAGTGTCCGACCTTGGCGAAGGCCTCTCCGCAACGGCCCTTCCACTTTGCAAGAGTCAGTTTTTTCGGTACCTTTTTAAGGACGATAGAGCTGCCGATTCGCGGAACTCTAAGGATGTGGGCGGATAGCCTGTGTTGCGTTTACTTGACCCACTATGCCGATACGTTGCACTTCAAGACACTGGATTTGAGTAGACTGCACACCGAACCGGCGCAATCCAAGTTTTCGAGTGCTGCCGTCTCGGTGGAGAATGGAACAGTATTTTTCTCGTTTGGTTCTGACGGGTAGAAAATCTATTTTCAACCGCTTGAAACTTCGCTATCATGTATTGCATCTTTAACTTCTGTCAAGCTGCGAGCCCGGTCCGGATCTCAGACCCCAAATAAAAATAAATAATTCCTGAGACGGCACGAGGACTCGTGCGACTGAAGTGGAAGCAAGAAACAAATGTCAATAAACAGCGAATTCCTACGCCTTCTGGAGAGCAAGCGTAAGGAACTTTTAATGGGCACCTCCGACCGGGATGAGATCGCGATTGAAAGCGCGGCAGAGGACTTCGACCGTCTGCAACAGCAGCTAAACAGGGAAGTTGCAATCCGTAATCTGGATCGGCAATCGACGCTGCTCAAGAGCGTACAGGCTGCGATTGCACGTTGGAACGACCAGTCGTTCGGCGTGTGTCTGCGGTGCGACGGTCCGATTCCCGAGAAGCGCCTGAAGGCCCTGCCATGGGCGGCTTATTGTGTACCGTGTCAGGAAAAGGTCGAGGCCCAGCGCGCAGCGGGCGAGATCGACGATGACGGCGAAGCGGTCGATTTGGCTGCCTAAGAAGCACGTATTCCTCTCATTCCAAGAATCTGAACAGCGTAGCCTGTAAAGATGGCGGCGCATCCGGCAGGTACTACCCGACCGGCTACGGCAAACGACACGGGGTTCTTCGGACACCCGCACGGACTCTCGACTCTATTTTTCACCGAACTCTGGGAGCGCTTCAGCTACTACGGTATGCGGGCGCTCCTCATCTTGTTCATGGTGGCCACACCGGAGCATGGTGGGCTCGGGTTTCCCGTTTCCAAAGCCGGGGCGATCTATGGCCTGTATACGGCCATGGTGTATCTGCTGGCCTTGCCGGGGGGGTGGCTGGCAGACCGAATTCTCGGGCAGCGGCGTTCGGTGCTCTATGGCGGCATCATCATTGCGATCGGACACTATTCCCTCGCGCTCCCTTCCCTTTCCACTTTCTATCTGGGTCTTGCGCTCATTTCGGTGGGCACGGGATTACTGAAGCCATGTGTCAGCACGATGGTTGGTCAACTGTACGGCGAAAACGATCATCGCCGCGACTCAGGGTTCTCAATTTTTTACATGGGAATCAATATCGGCGCGCTGATATCACCGCTGTTGTGCGGCTACTTGGGTGAAAAGGTGAACTGGCATTACGGTTTCGGACTCGCCGGGATCGGTATGACGTTCGGGATCGTGCAGTACGTGCTCGGCGCGAAGTACCTGGGCGAGGCAGGGCTGTCTCCGGTGGCGGCGGAGAGTCCGGAAGCGGCGCGGAAGCAGAAGCAAAATGTAGTCAGAAGTCTCGCAGTACTCGCACTGCTCGTTTTAACTGCAGCGGCTCTTTCGTGGTTAGGAATTCTTCCGATTACCGCCGGGGTGGTAGCGGACGCGGGCGGCATAGTTCTAGTTTTCGTAACTGTCGCGTTTTTCATCTGGCTGTTTGCGGCGGGCGATTGGTCACCGGTGGAGCGAAAACGCCTACTTGCGGTGGTGGTGTTTTTTATCGCGGCGTCTCTTTTTTGGGCGAACTATGAGCAAGCCGGATCGACGCTCAATCTCTTTGCGGACCGAAATACCAATCTGACGCTTTTCGGCTTCGCGTATCCCGCGAGTTGGTTTCAATCGCTGAACTCGCTTTTCATCATGGCTCTGGCGCCGTTTTTCGCGTGGCTTTGGGTACGGCTCGGGTCCAAGGATCCGTCGAGCCCCGCCAAGTTTGCCTGGGGACTTATTTTCGTTGGCCTTGGGTTCGCGATCCTGGTCCCGGCGGCTGCGGGCGGACGAGTGAGCGCCATCTGGTTGACGATGACCTATTTGCTGCAGACGATCGGCGAACTGCTATTGAGTCCAGTGGGCTTGAGCGCTATGACGAAACTTGCTCCGGTGCGCGTGAGCAGTTTGATCATGGGCGCGTGGTTCCTGGCGGACTCGGTGGGCAACTACATTGGCGGCCGGCTGGCCTCGGTTTACGAAACTTTTCCGCTGCCGGAACTTTTTGGGCTTGTCGCGGCAGTGACGGTCGGTCTGGGAATTGTGATGGCGCTAATGGTACGTCCCATCGTGCGACTGATGGGGGGAGTGCGTTGAAGCGCTTGGTGTATCCTTAACGGCGCGACGCCACTTTTTTCTTATTTCACCCGCGCGGGACGGGCCAGAAATGATAATATCGGAACCCAGGAGGTAAGCCATGAACGAACAACAGAACGTGGCTCTCGTTCAGAAGGCGCTTGAGGCGTTCGGACGCGGTGACGTCCAGGCCATTCTTGACCTTTCCAGCAACGATTCCGAATTCCGCTGCCCCGGTCCAGAGATCATTCCCTATGCTGGCACCAAGAGGGGGCACTCAGAAATCCAGACCTACTTCGATGCACTCATCACGACCCAGAAGAATGCCAATCTGAGCATTGACCGATTCGTTGCACAAGGTGACACGGTCGTGGCTATCGGACGTTATACAGCTCAGGTGAATTCGACAGGAAAGTCTATCGATACGCCTGTTATGCTCGCCTTCGAGCTTCAGGACGGCAAGATTAAACGCCACCTGGTGATGGGCGACACGGCGGCAATCGCCGACAGCTACACTGCAGCCGCCGCTGCCGGGCGATGAAGCTAAAAAGGTCCACAGCCTCAGTGTGCCGCCGCGCTCGGCTGTTGTTCACCCGGCCTTGGTCTTCGCATCAGGAACGGTAACGGCACCAAACAGAGAACGATGGCCGACATCATCCAAAAACTATTTTCGAAGCTGAGCGCACTCGATTGAGATTGCATCACCTGGTAGGCCATCGCAAGCGCCTTCTTAGTTGAAGTGACGGCATCGAAGCCTTGCGAAAGAAATAGCGCTTTGAAGCCGGCTAGCATGTGTTGAAAGCTCGAACTGGCGTTGGTCGTATGCGCGCTGAAACTGCGCAGGTGTGTCTGATTTTGGCGCGCCAGAAATGTGGTCAGCATGGATGTGCCAATCGCTCCGCCGATGTTGCGGGCGAAATTCGAAAGTCCCGACACCTGATTGTTCTTTTCGCGCGGAACGCCCACGTAATTGAGCGTGCTGATCGGCACGAAAATCAGCGGCATAAAGACGACTTGGATCATGCGCAGCATCACAATCGTGTGGAAGTCTATCCCCAAATAGATGATCGTCATCAGGTGCAGGGTGATCGATGTGCCGAGGAACCCTACAGCTACCAGAAGACGCGGGTCAATTTTAGTGGCCGTGAGACGCCCTGCCACAGGCATCATCAGCATAAGAACGAAACCCGCCGGTGAGAGGGCCATGCCCGCCCGTTCCGCCGTGTAGCCTAAGCTGTTCTGCAGAAATTCAGGGATGAGCACCGTAGAGCCAAACAGCACGATACCGAGGGTGAACGAGAAGAATACGGCGGTTCCGAAGTTTCTGTTCTTCAGCAGACGCACATCTACTATGGGGTTCTTGTGATACCACTCCCATAGGAAGAAGGCGACGAGAGTTGGCAGGCCGATGCTCGACATGATGGTGATCATCGGCGAAGCGAACCAATCGTTTTCCTGCCCTTTATCGAGTACAAACTGGAAACAGGCGACGCCGATGACGATGAGCGAGAGACCGATGTAATCGATCTTGATACCCGCTCGCTTCTCTTCGGAAATCCAGGGTGGGTCTTCGACGAAGCGGTGCGTCAAAAAGAGCGACAGTAGGCCGACTGGAAGGTTGATGAAGAAGATCCAATGCCAGCTATAATTTTCCGTGATCCAGCCGCCTAGCGTGGGACCAATGGCAGGGGCGACTACCACCGCCATTCCATACAGAGCAAAGGCCATGCCGCGTTTCGCGGGTGAAAAGGTATCGGCGAGAATAGCCTGTTCCGATGGCTGCAGACCTCCGCCCCCGGCACCCTGCAGAATACGCGCGATAATCAGCATCGGCAGGCTCGTCGCGATCCCGCAAAGAAACGAGCACGAGGTGAAAAGAACCACGCAAAGCATGTAGAATCGCTTGCGGCCGATTACAGTGGAGAGCCAGCCCGAGATCGGCAGAACGATGGCGCTAGAGACCAGATAACTGGTAAGCACCCAGGTAGCCTCATCGTACGTCGCACCGAGAGAGCCGGCTATGTGCGGCAAAGAGACGTTGGCGATGGAGGAATCGAGCACTTCCATGAACGTCGCTAGCGTTACAGTCATGGCGACTATCCACGGATTGTGGGCAGGTTTCCAGTTGTGATGTGAGATCTGGGGCGGTGGCACGTTAGCTGGCCCTTTAGTTACCTACGCGAACCTTGGGCTCGACGGACATACCAGGGCGGAGGCGATCCATTCCGTCTTGATTGGGCTTGAAGCGAATGCGCACCGGGATGCGCTGCACCACTTTAACGAAGTTTCCGGTGGCGTTCTCAGGCGGCAAAACACTAGTGATCGCTCCGGTTGCGCCGCCGATTGTTGCTACATAGCCATCGAAATTCCGCTTCAACGCATCGACGTTAATCGCAACACTCTGCCCAGGTTTAATCCTTCGCAATTGCGTTTCTTTGAAGTTGGCCGTTACCCAAAGATCGCTGATCTGAGCGATTTGGAGCAATTGCTGCCCGGCTGAGACATGCGCGCCCACTTCCGCCGAACGTTGCATGACGATTCCCGCAACCGGGGCGGCGATCTTTGTATAGCTGAGCTTCAGTTGCGCGGATTCCAGCATGGCCTGAGAACTCTGCGCGCTGGCGCGTTCCGATGCCACCGCCGCCCGCCGAATTGCAACTTGCTGCGGCGCGGTGCGACGGTACTGATTCAACTTACTCTCGGTCTGTTGAAGCTGCGCTTGCCTCTGGTCGATCACCTGGGTATACGATTCGAGCGAAGCCTGATTCGCGTTCACGGTAGCGGCCTGCGCTTTAGCTGTCGCTGCAATCTGGCCGTATTCCTGTTCAGACACTTCTTCTTTAGCGATCAGAAGCTTATAACGCGCCAAGTCGGCTTGCGCACGGGCGTTGTTTGCTTCCGCTTCAGCAAGTCTCGCGATGGCGGTATCGCGATCCCGCTGGGCCACTCCTAAAGCCGCCCGGGCCGTTGCAACATCGGCTTCCCCCGACGAGATGTTAGTCGTGTTCTCAACTTGGGTAATGGGTACGTTCGGCTCTTGGCCGATGACCATGCTGCGGGCCTGCGTCAGTTGAGCCAGGGCCTGGTCGAGAGCCACCCGGAAATCGCGAGGATCCAGATCCACCAGGGGAGCCCCGGCGGTGACGGATTGATTGTCTTCGACGTAAACCTTAGTGATCGTACCGTCCACTCGCGAGCTGATTGGGTTCAGGTGCGCCTCGACCTGGGCGTCGTCGGTGTCTTCGAATGCCTGCGCGCGCATCCAGAGCAACAGGCCGGCCGCGCCCAACACCAGAAGAACCACGAAAAAGATAGTGAATGCCTTGCGCCGCCCGCGGGTGGGTGTCGCCGGGGTAGCCTGCTGTGTCGGTGTTTCCTGCTTTACTTCTTCCTGCGTGCTCATGGACGTTTTCCGTTCAACAAATCTGAGATACTCGTTTCCGCATTGCCAGTAGCTCGCGCGAGAGCAAGCCGGGCTAGATCCAGCGAGAAGAGACTGGAGATGTAATCGCTTTCCGCGCCAGCGACTTGTTCCTGGGCCTGGACCACTTCTACAGTCGTCGCAACCCCAGCAGAGAAACGGTCGCGCGCTTCGGCAAGCGTTTCATTCGCGTAGCTGCGATTACTCTGGGCGAGTTGTACTTGTCCCGCGGCGGTCTGAAGCTCGATCAACGCGTTTCTCACATCCTGTTCCACCCTTGAGCGCTGATCGGCGAGTTCCGCCCGGCGCTGCTGCAGAGTGGAATCGGCCTGCTGGATATCGCCTCGAACGCGGCCGCCCCGCCAGATGGGAACATTCACGGCTCCGGTTACAGCAAAGACACCGTGAGTGCTTGCCGGATTCGGGCCGAGGACACCGTAGTCTCCGTTCACGGAAACAGAGGGGAGGCGTTCGGCATGCGCGGCGGATAAAGCAAGCTTCGCGGCCTGAACCTGCATTTCCGCAGCCCGCAGATCGGAGCGGCGCTGGAAGGCCTGCGCGATTGTAGGCTCCGCCTGTGGGATGCCGGGTGCTGCGGAATTTAGCGGTTCGGATAAAACAAGTTCACGATCCAACGGCAAGCCGGTGATTCTCGCGAGTGTGATCTTCTGCTTGCGAAGGTCCGATTCGAGCGAATTCAGCCGCTGTTGCTGCGTTTGCAATTCAACGAGACTGCGCATGACATCGATCTTCGAATTTGTGCCGGCCTCTTTTCGCGTGACGGCCTGCCGGTATACCGCTTGCGCGTTCGAGACTTGCGCTCGCTGCGATTCGATTCGCGCCGCAGTGGTCACGGTCTGCAAATAAGTACCACCTACGGCAAGCACAACCAGCTCCCGCGCGTCTTTCGCGTTCTGAACGGAAGCGCGCTCGCCCTCCTTGCTCGACTGCCAATTCCTGCGCTGAACCGGATCGTAAATGGACTGGCTCAACGTCCCGGCCAATTGTGAGTAGCTAAACGGCCCAACTACCGAGGGGATGGAGAAATTATTTCCGGGTGGCAGCTTGAATTGAAATCCGTAGGCCGCGAGGTTCACTTGCGTTACTGTTTCGCTTGCCTGTGCGGCAATGTTTGGAAGCAGCGCGCTCAATTCCTGGATGCGGGCGGCGCGCGAGGCACGAACCGAGTTGTCCGCCGAGATAGTTCCGAGGTTCGCAGCCAAACCGAATTTAACGGCGTCCGCCAAGGTTAGCGTGACGGCTCCCGCTGGAACGTCCGTAACCGGAACACTACCCGAGAAATCGCCGGAGACCGCAACCGAACTGTTTACCGTGTCAACGCCCGCGCCCACCGTCGCCGTTTGCTGAGCAACGACGGCTCCAGGCTGAAGACGCCCGGACGCCGGTAGCGGAGTGGCGCGGCTGGACTCCGCCGCTCCCGTGCCCATGGTCTGGGCCACGACGGGCGCGGTGATGGCGAGGCAGATCAGGGCTGCCTTAATTTTCATCTGAATACATACATAGATGTACCATATTGCATACACCAGTGTATATAATTTTAATTGGATGCATTCAGTTCTTGAGAATAAGCACCAGCAAAAAACGGAAGTCACCAAACGAAAGTTGGTGAAGGCCGCGCGCCGGATCTTCGCGCGCGATGGATTTGAAGCGGCGCGCATAAACGACATTGCGGTGGAGGCCGGCTACACGCGAGGGGCCTTCTACGCCCATTTCAAAACGAAGGAGGATCTGTTCTTCGCGCTGCTTGAAGCGCAATCGAGCGTGAAAGTGGAAACACTGCGCTCCGCGCTGAAGAATTGCGTAACAGAGCGGCAGAAGCTCGATTGCGTGCGCGAATTCTACGCGACGCGTATTGAAGACAGGCAATGGGCGATACTCATTCTCGAGTTCAAGCTATACGCGTTACGGCACTCTAAATCACGGGCTAAGCTCGCCGCCGCCCACCGGAGTATCCGCGCCAAGTTGAAATTCGAAGACGTGGAGCGTCTTCTTCCGAGCGAACTCCAGCGCAACGCGGAGACCCATAGCTTAAGAAGACGCACTCTTGAAGTTATACTCACGGCGTTGGTGCTAGAGAACGCCTACGACCCGACCGGTATGCCCGAGGGTGAAGCGATAGCGGTCTTACGCCAACTGTTCGACGCCGTTACTCACCCTTGAGCCCGAAGGCGTAGAGCGTTGAATCGTGCGTCGTCGTGTAGACGCGTCCATCTGAAACCGCCAACGCTCCGAAATGAGTAAACGACGACATCGCATTGCCGCTTGAAAACAGTTCCTTGCCGGTCTCGGCATCGAAGCCATACAAAACGGCATGGCCGGTCGTTTTTGCGATGCGCTCTTGCGCCGTGTAGAGTACGCCAGTGTCACTCACCTGCCGCGTAAATTCACCGCTCGACAAAGCGAGTACGACACCGTTTGCGATCACAGGTGGTTCGGGAACGTTCATGTCATGCGAGATCCAGGCCGGAACGAGGGCCGCGGCACCGTCCTTATCCTCCACCTTGAAGGCCATAATACTGCCGTTGGGAGTGGGACCGTTTGTAACGGGAAAAGCAGGCGCTTTGGAACTCATAGGACCCCACGCCGCAGCGTAAACCCACCGGCTGCCTTTGGAATCCTCGACTGTTGCGAAGGCTCCCCAAAATCCGCGTCCCGCAATATCGGCCGCTTCATTCGCGTAGAGCGGAGTGGCATAGAGGGGCTTGCGGTGGGTATCTCCACCCAAAGACTTGCCGTCCAGAAGAAACAACACGCCCTCTTTACCGGAAGCGACAACCAACTCGCGTCCCTTATATGGGAAAACAATCGGCGTGTTGTTGCCCATGTCCAGATCTTTGCGCGTCAGGTAATTGGCGTTCGCAGGCGTGAAGTAGTCCAGCAGCTTCAAGGTCTTCGAAGAGAGGCCTAGCACTGAATCGGCATATTTGCCGGCGGCCGCGTCCACTGGCCCGTCGCCGGTACTTGCATACGCGATGCCGTTCAACCCAATCGACGCGCCGCCGCGTCCCCAAATTCCCGCACCGTTGGGCGAAGATTGAAAAAAGCTAACAGCCTTGTCCGCACTCTTCAGATCCATAGCCCAAACGCCCGACTTGGCATTGCCGCATCCCTGCGAAATTGTCGTATAGATCACAGCGCCAACGATGTTCAGGCTCCAGTTCTTAGAGAACGGCGGAACGAACTGCTTGGGAGGAAAGCGGTCCTCGCCGTTGACGAGATTCAGGGCATGCAGCTTGCCATCAATCGAGATCACGTATACGGTTACTCCTTGGGAGCCGCTCTGAATAACCGGTGTGTCATTGAGCGCGTCTGGACAGAAGTACGTGCCAGCCATTCCAGCTTTCGATGGAGGCAACTGGTTATTGAAATGCTTTTGCCACGCCACTTTTCCGGTATCGGCATCGGCAACGAAGAGATTGTCTGAACTGCCGCCGGCAACCACATAAGTCTCCGCCCCCTGGTTTGTGTAAACCGGGTTGATGACCACCGGCGGGGTCAGCGAATTGAGCTGCTTCGGCTCGTTATCAAGCTTCAATTTCCAAAGAAGCTGAAGTCCTTTGACCGTGTTCGGAGAGATCGCGGTTTCGTCGTCCTTGGCCCAGCCGCTGCGCTGGGAGTCTCCACCGAACGTCAACCAGCTTGCAGCGGCAACCGAACAACTCAGGACAAACGCACACAATGGCAGCAAACGCTTCTGCATGGGAAGGATCTGCCGTGTATTTTACTGAATGTGTTCGCGAACGTAGTGCGCCGCGGTCTCAACCGCCCCCGCCGCGATGGCGGTTGTTTGACGAGCCGCCTTGGCCGCATCGCTCAACGGGCCCTGGGCTTTCTCGGCAACGTCCTTCAAAGTATTGGCTGCGCCTTCAAATCCTGAAAGCATTCCTTCTTTGCCCTTACGGTACGCGTCGCGCACTTTGCCTTGGGACCATGACGCACACATCGGCACCAGGATGGCGCAACCCGCAGCGGCTAGACCGGCTCCCAGTCCAATCAGCGCCATGCCAATGATTGCGTTGTTTGATGGTTTCTGCACTTTATTCTCCCTTACGCCAATAATCTGGCTTCCTTACATAGTGTAGATGTGGGCAACACGAGAGAATGACAATTGATTTTGAAATCTGGTTGTTTTATCGCCGCGCTCCTCCTGTCGGCATCAATCGTAACGGCCGGCACGCCTGAATACGGGTATCAAGTGATACATGTGTATCCGCACGATACTTCCGCTTTTACCGAAGGCCTGTTTTATCTAAACGGAATCCTTTACGAGAGCACTGGAGAGGAAGGCCGGTCGTCAGTCCGCAAGGTGAAACTTGAAACAGGAGAAGTAATCGAAAAACATCAACTCGCGCCATCGTATTTCGGCGAAGGAATCGTCAACTGGCGCGATCACATTCTTCAATTGACATGGATCAGCGAGACCGGTTTTGTCTACGATCTCGAAACGTTCCGCGAACAGAAGCAGTTTCATTATCCAGGTGAGGGCTGGGCTTTGACTCAAGATGGAAAGCGCATCATCATGGATGACGGCAGCGCACAAATTCGCTTTTGGGATCCGGACACGCTGAAGGAAATCGGGCGCATCACGGTGACCGATCACGGCCAGCCAGTAAAGAATCTGAATGAACTGGAATGGGTTAACGGGGAGATCTTCGCGAATGTGTGGCACACCGATCGGATAGCGCGGATCGATCCGACGTCAGGCAAGGTCGTGGGCTGGATTGACCTGAGCGGATTACTGCGTCCCGAAGATCGGGACGGGGACCCCGAGTCCGTGCTCAACGGCATTGCCTACGATTCGAAGGGAGACAGGCTGTTCGTAACAGGAAAGCGCTGGCCAAAGTTGTTTGAGATTCGAGTAACTCCATATAGAATGTCAGTCAAGTGAACTCAAACATACTCTGTGCAAGTCTGGCTATGGCGGCGATCACCGTGATCGCGCCTGCTCAGGAAATCCAGCGGCTCGATCCCGCCGCGAACAAGATCGTCCCCGAAAACGCGGGCCTCGATCGCGTGGCCACAGGCTTCGATAAGTGGACGGAAGGCCCGGTGTGGACTCGCGAGGGATATCTTCTATTCGCCGAAATTCCCGCGAACAACATCGATAGATGGACGCCGGGAGGGAAGGCTTCGGTCTTCATGCATCCGAGCGGGTACAAGGGAGCCACGCCTTACAAGGGTCCCGAGCCTGGCTCGAACGGCATGACGCTCGATGCGGACGGCAGGCTTACGGTAGCTGGACACGCGCGACGCAACGTGTGGCGGCTGGAATCGATGAGTCCGTCGGCCCAGATCACCGTATTAGCCGACTCCTACCAAGGCAAGCGATTGAACAGCCCCAATGATCTGGTTTATAAGTCCGACGGATCGCTGTACTTTACCGATCCTCCGTACGGACTGCCTACGCAAGCGGATAATGAGCCCGCGAAGGAACTGCATGTGAACGGCGTGTTCCGGATTCCGAATGCGGCGCGGCAAAAGCCGGGATCCGAACCGGAGCGCGCGAAACTGCAACTGATCGTCAAAGACCTCCCCCGGCCTAACGGGATCGCGTTTTCGCCGGACGAAAAGTTTCTGTACGTATCCGATTCGGGCAAGATGGTTTGGATGCGGTACAGTGTTGCGACCGATGGCTCAGTAAGCAACGGCGCGGTGTTTCTCGATGCAAACGGCGGCAAAGGGCCTGGCGGACCCGATGGGATAAAGGTTGACAAGGAGGGAAATCTCTACGGAGCAGCGCCGGGGGGCGTCTGGATTATTTCACCCGCAGGCAAGCATATCGTGACGGTTCACGTTCCGGAAAGAGTGGGCAACCTGGCTTGGGGCGACAAAGACGGAAAGGCACTTTATATCACGGCTAGCACCAGCATTTATCGTATTCGGCTGAACATTCCCGGCGTGATGGCAGCCCACCCATAGCGGCTGGAGCAGGCCTTTTGGGAAGCATTCGCCACCTGCGGTTTACCTTTCGGCTCTTAGCCAAGAGTCCCGGATTCGCGGCAATTGCGGTACTTGCCTTGGCGCTGGGGATCGGGCCCAACACTGCGATCTTCAGTGTGGTGTATGCAACTCTATTGGCTCCGTTGCCGTATCCCCAGCCGGACCAGCTTGTGATGATCTGGTCGAAGGTAAAAGGCGACCGTAACCAAGTCTCGGCGGCAGACTTTCTGGACTGCGGGCGTCGTCGTTTCAGCGGATGGCGGCGTTTGTCGAGCAGTCTTACAATCTCTCCTCAACGCAAGAGCCCCAATTTATAGATGGTCAGCGGGTTTCCACGAATTGGTACAAGCTACTCCGCGAAAAGGTTTGGATGGGCCGCGATTTTCGGTCCGATGAAGACCAGCCCGGCAAGGATCACGTTTTCATACTGTCGCATCGCTGCTGGGTAAGCCGATTTGGAGCCGATCCGAACATCATCGGTAAGCAGTTCCGGCTCAACGGGGAACCCTATACAGCTATCGGAGTGATGCCGACAGGGCCGGCGGACAGGCAGCACGAGGAGATCTGGACGCCTTTGCGATTCAGCCGGGCGGAACTGAGCCGCGGCGCCTCTTTTTGGCATGTAATCGGCAGGTTGAAGTCCGGCATATCCATCGGGCGAGCGCAGCAGGAGATGAATGCGGTCACGCGGCGCATTGCTGAACTGTACCCGGAATTTAATAAGAATTGGGGTGCGAGCGTTGAACCGCTGAGGAACGATTTCCAAAGTCCGGAAACTCGCAGAAATCTCTGGCTGTTGCTAGCGGCCGTGAGCTTTGTCCTCCTCATCGCTTGCTTGAACGTGGCCAACCTGTTACTGGTGCGCGGCGTTGCGCGCCATAGGGAATTCGCAGTGCGCGCCGCTTTGGGCGCCTCACGCGGGCAGCTCGTCTCGCAGTTAATGGCCGAGAGTCTGATGCTGGCGGGATTGGGCGGAGTGCTCGGCACATTGTTGAGCGAAGGTCTGTTAAAGATGATTCTCGTGATCTTGCCGCCTGCGACGATATCACCGGAAGCGGACGTTCGCCTGAACCTTCCGGTGCTGCTCTTCGCGCTCGGAACCACTATGCTTTCGGGCGTTCTATTCGGTTGCGCGCCGGCGTTGCAAGCGAAAAACGTCAATCTGAATGAGAGCTTAAAGCAGGGCGGACGGCCGTCGACAGGAGGCGGGCACGTTCGGCTCCGGAAGATTCTCGTCATCCTCGAGTTTGCGCTAACTATGACGTTGCTGACCGGCGCCGCTCTTACCATTCACAGCTTTGTGAACCGCACGCACGTGGACCTGGGCATTCGAACCGATCACATTCTGACGTTCTATCTGCCCGTGCCGCAATCGAGACTGGCGAAACCGGAACAAACGGAAAACTTCTACCGCGAGCTGCTGGCCAGGATGGAGGCAATTCCAGGTGTCCAGCGAGCCTCAGCGGCAAGCGATACTCCGTTAGACGATCCGAATCTCGATTTGGCGTTCAGCATCGGCGGTGAGCCTGTATCAGACTTGTCCACGCTTCCCGATGCCGGATTTCAGGCGGTGACGCCCGGTTACTTCGATACCTTCGGTGTACGTACAGATCACGGGCGGATGTTCGATCAGCGGGACACCATGAAGAGCCCGCGCGTAGCGATGGTCAACCAGGCATTTGTCCGCCGATTCTTGAGCGGCGCCGATCCACTTTCGCGGCGTCTGCTGGTCGAGCAACTTCGAAATGGCATTTTGGCGGTTGGGCCTCCGGTAGAGTGGCAAATTGCGGGCGTGTTTCGCGACGTGCAGAACAGCCTGAGGCTTGGGCAGCCGAAACTCCCGCAGATCTACGTTCCATTTGCCCAGAGCCCTTGGCCGCAGGCGGTCGTGGCCGTCCGCACCGCGATGGAGCCGGAAGCGATAACGAAGAGAATAGCCGACACCGTTCACTCATTGGATCCCAATCTGCCGCTAGCGGAAGTAAAGACCATGCATCAACTCATGCACGACCAGTTCGTCGAGGATCGCTTCGGAATGGCGCTCTATGGAGGCCTTGCCGGGATCGCTTTGCTTTTGGCTTGGCTCGGAATTTACGGGGTTATCTCATTCACAGTCGAGCAGAGCACATCCGAAATTGGTTTGCGAATGGCGCTGGGAGCCACTAGCGCCGAGGTAGTGCTGAGCGTTCTCAAGCAGGGATTGGGAATGGCCGGAACGGGGTTGGTTCTGGGACTCGTTGGCGCGTACGTTATGGGCCGGGCGATGCAAACCATTCTTTATGGAACGGGCGTATTGGATTGGCTTGCGTTCAGTGCGGTGGCGGCTTTGTTGCTGCTTTCAGCTTTGCTCGCCTGCTATGTTCCGGCGCGGCGGCCCAGTTCTGTTGACCCGATCACGGCTTTACTTCAGGAATGAGCCAGGCGCTTCGGCCGGACGGGGGCGTCCGGCGCGGATCGGGGGATCCGCCCTAGCGTGCTGAGCATGGGCAGAATCTTGTTGGAGGAAAAGAGCCAACCGGAGCCGATGAGGGCAACCGTAACGAACCGCAAGGCGTAGCCGCGAGGTAAAGCTGAAAGAAGCGGATAGCAAACTTTCGATCGGAGGAACACGAACTGGCAGTGAGGCCGCGTGTGGGCGGCAAGCCGGCTGCGAACAGCAAAGCCCAAAGGTCCTTCCAGCTCCGCACTCCGGATCGGGGGTCGGACGGATCGTCGGAACCAATTCCCATGCCGTCGAGTTCGCCTCCAGCGCAGGTTATCTTTTGCGCTCAGGGAGTTCCATCTCCGCTGCTTGGCCAACATCTACCTGGATGCGCTCGACAAAGAACTGGATCGAGAGGGCATAGCTTTGGTATATAGATTGCGGACACATACACCTGATATGAGTTAAAGTACTTCGCGGGACTGGCCGATTTTACCCGGCGGAATCGGTCGGCGGTTCCCGCAATCTTGACATTCCGCAGGTGAAGTTCGGCGCACGCTGGCTGTTTCCGGCCTTGCTCGACCGTGCCGTCTGTTTTAGAGCAGCCTAAACTTGGCGCATAACGCACGTGCGAATGCTACGCCGTTGTCAAGAAGGAATACGATCGCCTGCGTCCGGCAACTCGAGTTGACTGAACTGCGACCATCAGGGAGTGAGGCTGGCATCATCGCGCTTCCTCGTTTCGCTCCGGCTCCCACTTCCAGTTCCGGACGTCCGGCATGTCTTCGCCGTACTTGTTGATGTACTGCTTGTGCTCCAGCAACTTATCCCTTAGCTGCTGCTTCAAGTAGATTCCCCTCTCGCCGGTCTGCGGCAAACGGTCGATCACGTCCATCACAAGGTGGAACCGGTCCAGATCGTTCAACACAGTCATATCGAACGGCGTCGTGATCGTGCCTTCTTCTTTGTAGCCGCGCACGTGGATATTGTGGTGGTTCGTCCGGCGGTATGTTAACCGGTGAATCAACCACGGATACCCGTGGAAAGCAAAAATAACCGGCTTGTCCTTCGTAAATAGTTCGTCGAAATCCAAGTCGCTCAATCCATGCGGGTGCTCGCTTTGTGGTTGAAGCTTCATTAGATCGACCACGTTCACCAACCGAATCTTCAGGTCGGGCAAATGCTCGCGCAGGATGGAGACGGCGGCCAGCGTTTCGAGCGTGGGCACGTCGCCACAGCAAGCCATAACAACGTCCGGCGCAACCTCCTGGTCGTTGCTCGCCCACTGCCAAATCCCGATGCCCTCCGCGCAGTGCGCGGCGGCCGCTTCCATTGTCAGCCATTGCGGCGCCGGGTGCTTCCCCGCGATCACGACGTTTACGTAATGACGGCTGCGCAGACAATGGTCCATCACCGATAGCAGGCAATTCGCATCCGGCGGAAGGTAGACACGCACCACTGCAGCCTTCTTGTTGACAACGTGGTCGATGAAACCCGGGTCCTGATGCGTAAAGCCGTTGTGATCCTGCCGCCAGACGTGTGACGCCAGCAGATAGTTCAACGAAGCAATCTTCCGCCGCCATGGCAGGTGCGCCGTGATCTTCAGCCACTTTGCGTGCTGGTTGAACATCGAATCCACGATGTGGATAAATGCTTCGTAGCAGTTGAAGAGTCCATGCCGCCCGGTCAGCAGGTAGCCCTCCAGCCAACCTTCGCACTGATGCTCGCTGAGCATCTCCATCACCCGTCCTTCAACGGCGAGGAATTCGTCGTTCGGCAGAGTAGCGGCGTCCCATTGGCGTTTGGTCGTCTCGAAAAGCGCCTCCAGACCATTCGACATCGTCTCGTCCGGGCCAAACACGCGGAAATTCCGCTGCTCGCCGTTCAACTTCACCACATCGCGCAGGAAACTCCCAAGCACATGGGTGTCACCGATGCCGGGTGTTCCCGGCGATGGCACATCAACCCCATAGTCCCGGAAATTCGGCATCCGCAAATCGCGCAGAAGAATGCCCCCGTTCGCATGCGGATTCGCTCCCATTCGGCGATTACCCTTCGGAGCAAGTTCAGCCAATTCCGGCCGCAGACGTCCCGACTCATTGAAGAGTTCTTCAGGCCGGTAGCTCCTCAACCAGTTTTCCAACAGTTTCAGGTGTTCAGGATGAGTAGCCGGGTCCGAGATAGGCACCTGGTGCGCGTGGAATGTGCCTTCAACTTGCACACCGTCAACTGTTTTTGGACCCGTCCAGCCCTTGGGCGAGTTCAGCACGATCATCGGCCAGCGTGGACGCGTGAGGTTGCCCCCGACGCGTGCGTCGTGCTGGATTTGTTTGATCTGCTCTATCGCTTTATCGAGCGTCGCCGCCATAGCCTCGTGCATCGGTCCGGGCTCATGACCCTCGACGAAGTACGGCGTCCATCCGTACCCGCGCAACAGCTGTTCCAACTCCTCGCGGCTAATGCGGGCGAGCACAGTCGGATTGGAAATCTTATACCCGTTTAGATGAAGAATCGGCAACACCGCCCCATCTGTTACTGGATCGAGGAACTTGTTTGAATGCCACGCAGTGGCCAGCGGACCCGTCTCCGCCTCGCCGTCGCCAACCACACAGGCCACCACGAGATCGGGATTGTCGAAGACCGCCCCGAATGAATGGCTGAGCGAGTACCCTAACTCGCCGCCTTCGTGAATCGAACCCGGAGTTTCCGGCGAAGCGTGACTTGGAATTCCACCAGGAAAGGAAAACTGCAGAAAGAGCTTTTGAAGACCGGCTTCATCCTGGCTTATGTTGGGATAGATCTCGCTGTAAGTGCCTTCGAGATAGGTGTTGCCCACCACGGCCGGCCCTCCATGCCCGGGGCCAGAGACGTAGATCATGTCAAGGTCGTATTTCTTGATGACCCGGTTCAGATGTACGTAAATGAAATTCTGCCCGGGAGTTGTACCCCAGTGCCCCAGCAGCATATGCTTCACGTCCGAGAGCGCCAGTGGCCGCTTGAGGAGGGGATTGTCATAAAGATAGATCTGCCCCACCGCGAGATAATTCGCCGCCCGCCAATACGCATCCATTTGCCCAAGCGATTCCGGCGTGAGCGTTTTCGCGTTTCTTGTTTCAACGAAGGTCGGTGTGGCTGTTGTCATCTCTCCATAATGATCCCATCAAAACAGTACACACAAGCTGGCCGTGACTTCAGTGCGTTGCCGCACTAAGAAAATCGGGATCCTTCCGCGACTTACTTACTAACGCGAAAGGTACTCGACCGCCTTTTCGAGGACCACATCGCGCCCGGCTCGAACATCCGCGAGAGCTGGTGAAACAGCCACGGTCGGCTCAAGTCCGACGCGCTGCAATTTGCCGCTGTTCCCGTGCCTGATATCGCAATCGGAATAGCGGATGATGATGCCGCCCGGAAGGACCAGAGTCGCAATCTCACTGTCCGCGCCTGCGCTCAAACTACCGATGAATGCCGTCTTGTTCGCGGCTTCAAGCAGCAGTCCAAGATGCTCTGCCGCGCCCTTCGTCCGCTCGTCAATCAGCATCGCTGTTTTGCCCTGATAAATAGGAAAGCTCGACGGCGGCAAGGCTTCCACGCGGAAGAAACTGGCGGTGTCCGTAAGTGACCGGCGGCTCGTCACGTCCGGTCTTAGACTGATTGGCCCAGTGATAATTGCGCCTGCCACATCCGGCTTGTCCGTCAGCCGCGATCCCAACAAAGATGGATCTAATTGCAGAGGCCCGCGCGCATCGAAGATGATGGCAGCGGTACCCGCGAAATTTTCGAACATGGCGTTGATCTGGCTTTCGGAAATTCCGCCAAGATCGACATATCCGATCCGGCTCGAAAGCAACTTCATGGGCTCGCTTTGCCGTGGCTGATCTTCATGAATTATAGTCCTCTTCAGGCGTATCTCTTTGGTTGCGCCGTCGTGCGCGCGAACAGTTAACAGCGCTTCTGAACCGTCCGGCCCATTCAATATCCGCCGCATCACGGAAGCGCCGAGCGCCTGCTGTGTTGATGCCGAAATAAGAGCGGCTTCGCGGTTGATCCGCGCCACGATTTCCTCATCATCCACGCGCGTCACTATATCGCCGACCTGCACGCCCGCGCTGGTCGCGGCGCCGTCCAGTATTTCCGTAATCAGAGGTTTCTTCTCCACCAGCCGGAGACGCAATCCCGGAGCGGCCCGGCCGAAGTACTCGTCCATCTCCTGGCTTGCCATCTCGGCATTTGAGTCGTGGAGATGCGTGACCGCCTCCGCGACAGCCAAATTGTATTCACGTGCGTCCTTTGCGGCGATGAACCTTGGCAGGAACTCTGAAAAATCCTGATCCCAGTCGTCGTCCATCAGATCGCGATAGCCGAAGAAATTCCGTATGGCGCCCCACAGCTTGTAGGCCGCAAGAATCCGGTACTCGGTCGAAGGATAGAGCGCTTCCGAGTAAGAGCGGTCCGCGGGCGGGTCGGGATAGGCAGCCGCGTTGGTCGAAAGCGGCTCCGAAAGCCGGACTTTTACCTGCAGTCCCCCGCCCATATGGATTGGTATGTTCTCTATAGACGGACCTGCTTCTACCGCGAACGCGGAGCGGTTCGGACCGTAATGAATCCAGGTCCGGTGCGATGGGGAGTTTTGCTCTATTTTCTGATCGCCCAACCGGTCCAACATGGCGCGCACGGCGACGGAATACTCGTCTTCCGTATGCGCCGCGCGGATCTTCGGCAATGCCTCGACGAGCGCTTTGTCCCAGTCGATGTCCTTACGATAAGCCAGATGAGGGTGAAAGTACTTGACCGTGACCCAGAGCCTGCCCGCCGCGATCAGGCGGTCCTGTTCACTCGGCAGCCCGGCCCCGAACATCGATCGCGAGACAACCAAAAGGAGAGCCGCGGCAACTATCTTCACGTGCAAGCAGACGGGTAAGAGGAGAAGTGCGTTACTGCGTGGGCGGCCCAACCTGCAATTCGTTATCGACGTCTTTCACGCCTTTAACCTTATGCGTAAGTTTGGTGGCCCGGTTCTTCCCTCGTTCCGTATCAACACGGCCTTTGAGTGTAACAACTCCATCCTTGACGGTTACTTCCAGTCCAATGCCGCCCTTCACATCGGGGTCGGTTGTGAGCTTCATCCGGACCTGGTCGTAGATGCGGTCGTCGGCTTTCTGGTCGGCGAAAATGGACTGCGCAAAAGCGCCCGCCACCAGAAGCGTCAAGGCAATCGAACGTTTCATGTATCTTCTGAGCCTAACATCGAACGCCAGTCCACTGAAGTCAAGAAGGAGGGATCTTCGCGCCAGCCGGGCTTCACCTTTACGAACAAGGTTAGGAACACCTTGCGCTCCAGCATTCGTTCCAATTCCTGCCGGGCTTCGGTGCCAATCTTCTTCAGTGTGTCCCCCTTGTTGCCGATCAGAATCGCCTTTTGCCCATCGCGTTCGACGTGAATGGTAGCCGCTATCTTCGTCAGCGTTTTCTTCTCTTCCCACGTGTCGATCAGTATGGCTACGGCATGCGGTACTTCCTGCCGTAGCGTATGCAGAATGCGCTCGCGGATAATCTCTCCCGCCAGGAAGCGCACCGGTTGATCGGTCAGATAGTCTTCGGGAAAAATGGCTGGCCCTTCCGGCAAATAGCCCGTGACCATACGCCTTAATTCATCGACACCCTCGCGGGTCCGCGCCGATATGGGAATGGTCTCGATGAAAGGAAACAGTTCCAGATATCTCTGGATGAGCGGCAGCAAGTTCCGCTTGTCGCCAACCCGATCGATCTTGTTCAACACCAGCAGAGCCCGCGCGGACTTATCCAGAGCGCTGACAGCGTGCTCGTCTTCTTCTCCGGCGTGCTTAGCCGCGTCGGCTAAATAGAGCACCAAATCTCGATCTTGCAATGCGCCCCGCACCGTATCCATCATCCGCTTATTGAACAGGTTATTGGACTTGTGGATGCCCGGTGTATCGATAAACACGATCTGCACATCGGGCGTGGTGAGAACACCTTGAACCGAGGTACGGGTTGTCTGCGGCTGGTGAGCGGTGATCGCGACTTTCTCGCCTACAAGCGCATTCAGAAGAGTGGATTTACCGGCGTTGGGCCGCCCGGCAATGGAAACAAATCCGGCCCGATGAATGGCGCCGCTCACGTGTTTGTCACCAGCGCCGAAGCGGGTTCGGCGCGTGAAATTCTCACTTCATCTACCCGCCGGCCGTTCGCCGCCAGAACTTCAAATCGAACCCCATCCCGTTCCACGAATTCTCCGACGCCGGGAACATGGCCCAGCCATTCCGTGATAAGGCCGCCCACGGTCGTCGATTGCGTATCCTCTTCAGGCCGAAAATTCAGCAGATCTTGCAGACGGTCGAGATCTAAGTTTCCTGGAGCCACAAACACCGTTTCCGATTCCTGCTGTACGTCGCGGTCGGGCTCATGCTCGTCGCGAATCTCGCCGAGGATTTCCTCGACCAGATCTTCCATAGTAACCAGTCCGGCCGTGTTCCCATACTCGTCGATAACCACCACGACATGCGAGCCATCGTGCTGCATCTCACGAAGCAGATCGGTGCCAGGTTTCGTTTCCGGTACGAGACGAATGGGGCGGATCAGCCCTTGTAACGGCTTGCCTTGCCGGTCTTCCGGATCCAGTTCGAAGATGTCGCGAACGTGGACGAAGCCGACGATATTGTCGATTGTGTCTTTGTAAACGGGAATGCGGGAGAACTGTTCGTGTATAACGAGTTGCCGCAGATCCTCGACCGACTTGGTGGCCGAAATTGCGATGATGTTGGGGCGCGGCGTCATCACTTCGCGGACGCTCTTGTCGCCAAAGGCCACCACGGAGTGAATCAGTTTACGGTCTTCTTCCTCCAAAATGCCCTCTTCCGCGCCTGCCGTAATCAATGCTTCGATGTGCTCTACTGAATCCGCTTGGGCATCTTCGCCATTCCGAGGATTGTCTAATTCCAGAAGCGAGTGGAAGAAGTGCACGACCGCCGTCAAGGGAGTCACACAGAAGGCCAGCAACCGGATCAATGGGACCAGATGGATCACCCACAATCCCTTTGTGCGGCGATACAGAAAAGCAGGGGCCAGATAAGCCGAAAGCAGCATTGCCAGGAACGAAAACGCAATCGCTTCGATAACGCTTTGCCATCCAGGAACGGTAGGGCGCACCAGCGCGCACAAATAAAAAACACCCGCGAGCGGCAGTGCAATGTGTTTTAACAACGAGAACGCAAGAGACCCGTGTTCGTTGTCTAATCCTACTTTTCCCGCCAGTGTCTCGCGAAAGTATTCGAGCGAAGCAGCTTCGCGGCGGATGATGCGCAGCGACTCCAGATAGAGAAGTTGGATGTAGGAAACGAAACCCAGCAGGAGAGTGAGCAGCAGCGCGATGATGAGACAAACCGGACTCATCGTTTAGACTCCGGTTTTGCGGACCTGGCGATTAGCGTGTCGGGCAATTGGAATTCCGTGCGCCATTTGCGCTCGGCCCGGCCCATCTTGCCCCTATCGCGTTCGTGATCGAGGCCTGTGAGATGCAATACGCCGTGCAGCATGAGAACCCGCACTTCATCAAGGCGGCTGTGGCCGAACTTTTCGGCCTGGGTGGCGGCGCGCTCGGCGGAAATAGCGAGTTCACCTATGTTTTCCATTCCTTGCTGAACCGCGCGCGTAAGCAAGCGGTCACTTTTACCGGCGGAAGGGAACGACAACACATCCGTTGCGTAATCGTGTCCCAGAAATGTTTGATTCAGTTTGCGAAGTTCCTTATCATTCGTCACCAGACAAGTGAACGCGCGCCCCCGTGCAACGTGCTCCTGAAGAGTCTGGGCAAACGCCTTCAACGCGCGTTTGTCTTCTGACGGGAATTTGTGCGGTGCTGGAATAGCGCGAAAAAGCAGCGAAGTGCCGTCTGGGTCCATGCCGTTCGATCAAGCCAAAGACGGAAATTCGGGAATTTCCACCGATGTGGTAACCGGCGGTTCCCGCGTAGGCTGTGGAACCTGGTCGCTGCCAAGTTTCAATGCAAGTTGACGGCCTGCGCCAAACATTTCGTTGTAGCGGTCGTAAGCCTTCACGATCTTTTGCACTAGCGCGTGACGCACAACGTCTTTTTCGTCAAAGTTGACGAATGCGATACCCTCCACGCCCCGCAACACCTCCACCGCATTTAAGATGCCGCTCTTTCTGCCGGAAGGAAGATCGATTTGCGTTTGGTCCCCTGTCACCACCATCTTGGAGTTGAAACCCTGACGCGTCAAGATCATTTTCATCTGCTCGGCGGTCGTGTTCTGCGCTTCATCCAAAATGATGAAACAGTCGTTCAGCGTACGTCCGCGCATAAAAGCCAGCGGCGCGATCTCAATTGTATTCCGCTCGATTAGCTTTTCTACTTTCTCGCTGTCGATCATGTCGAACAGCGCGTCGTAGAGGGGACGGAGATACGGATCGACTTTCTCCTGCAAGGTTCCGGGCAAGAAACCGAGATGCTCACCCGCTTCGACAGCAGGCCTTGTCAGCACGATACGGCTCACGCGCTTGTTTAGCAGCGCGGACACGGCCATCGCCACGGCGAGGTAGGTTTTGCCAGTACCGGCCGGCCCGATCCCGAATGTTAAGTCGTTGCTATCAATCGCGTCGATGTATCGGCGCTGGTTGACGGTCTTCGGGGCGAGAACCTTCTTACCGAAGGTGCGGGACTTTCCGCTTTCGACCAGACGACGGAGAGATACGTCGGAATCTGTCGTCACGACCCGCATGTAACTGTTTAAATCGCCGTTGTTGAAAACATGACCCGCTTTAACGAGTTCGACATAGTCTTCGAGAATACGTTCGGCGCGGCGCACCTGGGATTCTTCGCCCTCGATTTCGAGCGAATCACCGTCCAGGAGCCGTGTGCGTAGGTGCAATTCGCTCTCTAAAAGCCGAATATTCTCATCGCGAGTACCGAACAAGGATTCAATTCCACGGGAGATCTGAACAGAAGACTTCATTAAGAAAAAGAGTTATTTGGAAGGGATTGAGCGGGAATGATACACCGCAAAGCGGAAGTTGATGTCGGTGAGGTCCGTTGAACCCACTGGCGCGGACGCCGGAAGCTCATTCGTGTCCAGGATACCACTAATAGGGCCGCCAATCGGCTTGAACAGGCTCCGCCACCCCGGAACGGGTCTTTTTTGCTGGTTTCAAAAACACAGTCACAGAAGTTGTAAAAAAATCTCGAAATTCTTTTCTCTTTTCTTTTCAGATGGCTACAGAGAATTTTGACGGCCGGTGGCGACTTCTGACGACCGGTTTCAATAGGACCCCATGCTACGTTCAAGTTGCTCGCAAGAACAAAGCGAGCGGAAATCGAAAACAGCCAGCCGGGAGATTCTCCCGGCTGTTTCATTTTGGGGGTACTTTATGGGCGAACTAATCATGATGCCGAAGCGGGAAACAGCAACAGAGCAGGCTTCCGCAGTTGAGACGAAGCAGGCAGACCGGACCTCGGGCATCGACTTCTCGGTTTGGAAGGCGGCTCCGAAAGAAAGAACGGCAGCTTACTTCCCCACGTACTCAGCGATTTCAAAGGCGATGCAGACCGCGATGCGCGGCTGGGTTCGCGAATGGTTCAATGCCAACCCGGAAGTCCTGCTTCGCCCGCACACGGCCTACCCCATCCTGGTGTATCAGTGCACCACCCCGTTCTCCGGAAAGCCGACCAACATCTTCACCTACGACATTCAACAGACCGAAGCTTTGAATCGCGCCTTCGCTTCAGCGGCCAGCAAACTGGGCCGGGATTTGAAACAGCTCGACCCGAAGAACTTAGCCTGGCTGACTCGCGAACATTACTTCGCGTATCGCAGTAAAGAGGTTGTTAAATACGTAGCGAAGAATCGCCGCGCTCTTTACAAAATGTTGAATGTCGAGACGGTGCTGGTCGATAGCATTCTGAAGTTCGTGGTCATCGACATCCCCAAGATGGGCCTCGAAGAAGCGGTAGTTGTGCTGCGCCGCGCCTTCAACACTCAGTTGAACCGTTTTTCCGAAGACGTCGATCTCAGCAACCGCGCCGAACAGTTGCTTCGGATCGCGACCGACACGCTGCTCTCCAAGCTTCCGAATGCAAGCGTAGTTGCCATGCCGCTGGCAGCTTAATTCAGTTTTCTTCCAATTTAATCAGTTACCAGAAAAGGACAAACGCCGTGATTAGACCAGTAAGCAAATCCAGAACCGTACAGTTCCTGAACGACTTTCAGGTGTTCAAAGGAAACTGCGAGAGCACGATGAAGCCGTTCGGCCAACCCGTGTCAGCCATGCACGAAGCGGAACTCATGATTCGCGACGACCAGGAAAAGCTCGCCGCCGGAAAATCGCCCCTGTATGCCATCCACCAGCGGTCGGAGAACAAGATTCTAGAAATTGTTCAGACGGCGAAGAAGGCTGTTTCAGCGAATCCATTCATTCTGCCGAAGGCGGCTTAGGATAAACAGCCAGGAGGAGGTCCAGGGAACAGCGTGTCCCTGAACCTCGCCTTGGCCTGGGCGTGCGCTACGCTGAGTGACGAAAGCCGTCAGGGGATGAGCGACCACATCTTGTATTCCGAAGACCCTTTGGAAGTGTATCTTTGGGAACTCACCCGGATTCCCGCTCCGGATCGGTCGGAGGAAATCAGGTGTATGGAACACGTGCGAGCTTCGGATCAGCTAGCGCAAGCCGCTCGCATGCGCCTGGTAGAAGCAAATCTCCACCTCGTAGTTCAGTCGCGGAACGCTGTCGAAGCGACCACATTCACATCTTGTACTTAATCGAAAAGGGCAATGAAGGATTACTCCTCGCACTGGAGGGTTTGAATGGCTGGAGTGAATGTCCTCACGATTCGTTCTCGGCTCATGCAACGGAATTCGTCGAACGCGCGATCTCTAAGGCCGGTGGCGCAGGTCTACCGCGAGCTGAGTGCTGACGTTTCAAAGTCGTGCAGCGGAGTGCTTGGCCGCAGGCTGGCAAGTCGTGGGTATGAGAGGATTTGAATCGCAGCAAGGTTCAATCTAATAGACCCCGAATCTGGTCATCCTACCCGGTCGTAGCCAACAAAAAACAAACTTCTAGTACTCGATGGGTCCGTCCTTTCACGTAACAAAAATTTCTTATGTGCATCAACGAACCGACGTGACCACTACAGGAGGTCGCTATGACTCGAAAATATGTCGTTTGCAGTCGGGCAAGACTGATTTTAGCTCTCGTGTTTGCTCTTGCCCCGCAGTTGTCTCTCGCTGATTCCTTCGGGCAAACCAACTTAGTCTCGGATGTTCGGGGATTAGCAACCACCACGGATGCGAATCTCAAAAATGCTTGGGGCGTATCGTTCAGTGGGACATCGCCATTCTGGATTTCAAACCAGGGAACTGATACGTCAACGCTCTACGACGGAACTGGAAACGCGATGTCACTGGTAGTAGGAATTCCCGGTGGCGCCCCGCCTTCAGGGCCTACCGGTCAGGTGTTCAACGGCACCTCCGGCTTTGTGCTTCCGAATGGCAACCCCGCACATTTTATATTCGACACTTTGAACGGCGCCATTGACGGTTGGAACGGCGGCGCCAACGCCGTCCAGGTGTCCTCAACTCCGGGCGCCGTCTATACCGGCCTGGCGCTTGCCAATTCGGGAAGTTCTCCTTATGTTTACGCGGCCGATAGCACGGGTCAAATTCGAGTGTTCGACTCAACTTTCAAACCCGTGACTCTGGCAGGCAACTTCTCGGATCCGAAGGCCCTCCCGGGGTACGTACCTTTCAATATTCAATTACTCGGGTCGAACCTCTACGTGACGTATGCTCAGTTAACACCGCAAGGCACCGGACTTCCCGGAGGCTACATCGACGTCTTTGATACTAGCGGAAACTTCTCAAAGCGGCTGGCCACTGGCGGACCGCTCTATGCGCCGTGGGGGCTCACGATAGCACCCCTTGGATTTGGAAGCTTCGGTAACGATCTCCTGGTGGGTAACTTCGGGAATGGGGAAATCCTAGCATATGATCCTTCGACGGGAAATTACCTGAGCACAATCGATGGGGTCAATGGCAGCCCGATCGTGAACGACTTCCTTTGGGCTCTTGAATTTAGGACGGGCGGAGCAAATACCAGCCCCAATACGCTTTATTTCACGGCAGGTATTAACAACCAAGCCGATGGCCTGTTTGGTGCGATTACGGCAACTCCCGAACCGGATGCTGGAATGTTCGTGATTGTGGGCCTCAGCGCTCTGGCGTTAGCAAAACTTCGCCGCCGTCCAGGCGGTCCGATAGGCTGACATTTACTCCGAAACTATTAGAAGCCATCGACGTCTTCTCCCATGTAATCGATTGGAACGCGAATGGAGAGGAAGAAAGAATGTCTTTTTTAGCTTGGATTATCTTGGGGCTTATCGCAGGATTCATCGGCAGTAAGATCGTGAACAAAACCGGCGAGGGTGTCTTTCTTGACATCATTTTGGGAATTGTGGGTGCGATCATGGGCGGATGGGTGTTCAGCCTGGTCGGCGCACGCGGGGTTACCGGGGTCAATATTTACAGCATGTTTGTAGCGGTCATCGGCGCTATTATTGTGCTCGTTATCTATCACGCACTCGTGAGGCGACGCGCGTAGCGGATTGGGCAGGAACAGCACAGCACGGCAACTGATTCTGGGTGCTGTCGCCGGATTAGCGGGGGCGGCAGCGATGCGCGGGTTCCGCGCGCTGTGGGACTCACTCGTAGGCGAGAGCACCCGGAATGGCATTTTCGGTCTGGACCGAGAGGCGGATATCAACTCTGTCCGGATGTTGTACGGCGCTTGGGGCGATCAAAACATCAGTGACGCGAAAGCAGAAAACGTGGCGCTCGGCCTGCACTATGCCTACGGCTGTTGGGCTGGGATTTTCTACGTGCTATGCGGTGACCGTGTCCCGCTTGTCCGGTTAGGCTCCGGAACAGCTTTCGGCAGCGTTCTTTGGCTAGTTGGGGATGAACTGCCTATCAGTGTTTTTGGCTTTTCTGATCCGCGCAGCAGATCGTTGGCCTCCCATGGCTCGGCGCTCGCGGTGCATCTCCTATTCGGAGCAGTCGTCGAGAGCGCGGGATCATCGTGCGGGATCTTTTCTAATTCGCAGCACTCAGCACCGTGACCGGTGGCGCTTGCAGAGGAGGTAAAGACCGATCAGCACGCCCGCCGTTGCTGACAGCACAAAACTGGAGGGTTCAGGCGTGCTTGCAACATCCACCACGACGTTATCGAAGTAGAGGGAGATTTCGGAGTGGTTGGCTATGTTCCGGCTTGGGGTGGCCGAAGTTGAGGTAATAAGAACAGAATCAATTCCACTCGCTGAAGTCGAGAATGTGTCGAAAACCGGAAGCGACTGGGCACCGTAGCTATCAGTTACTGGCGATCCGAGAAGTGTACCGGTCGCGTTCGGACCGCTGAAGGCGGTCACAGTAGCGGTATCGGAGTCGCCGTTGAAATCTCCATATTCGATCGAGAATTTCGAAACCGGCTGCGAAAACGTGAAGATCAGGCCGCCGACGGTCGTGTCATAGAAGGGATCGGCCTGACGTTCCCCCAGGAAGGCGGCATTTCCGTAGCAGACAGTTGTGGATCATATACCAGATCGAAAGGTAAGTTATTCTGCCGCGTAATGGTCAGTCCTAGGCCGCTTGCAGTCAAGTGAAGAGACATCAATGCGCCCGGGGGGGCTTGGCATGGTGTTTGGATAGTATTTAGGCGTCTGATCTTCGAAATCGAAGGTGATGGAGGCAAAGAGCGGCGCAGGGCTTAACGCCAACGCGGCTCCAACCAAAACAAGGCTGACGAGTGAAAAACGTAACCACCCACTCATGCGACAACCATAACAGTGTTCGCGTTGCGTTCTCAAGCTTTGCCGAGACCTATACCGTACTGGCAGTTAACAGCAACCTAAACTTTTTTTGAGAATGGCTGTTAACATGACCCACACAAGCTACGGCTTTAAAAATGGCGATCATCGGGCGGCTGCGAATTCTGGAAACGCTTTCTCGCGGACGCATCGAAAGCTACCGAGCCCTTGATCCATTCGATAATGTCACGATGCTATTGCATTATGGCGACGCGCATTTGTTCGATATCGCCGACGACCTTGGGGACGACGTCCTCGAATGGGGCGATGCGGGAAACAAGCAGTACATTCTTACGCGCGACATCCCGGATTACGAAAATCTCAACCTGCGGCCACCTCTTCCCCCCGGGGCCGGAGAGGCACTGGAGAGAGCGGGACGGTGGCCTCTCACGCGGACAAACCCGTCGAAGTGTGATAGGAGAGATATTATTAAGCGGAAAGAAGAAGTTCACGAAAACGTCATGAACACCGACGATTCACCAGAACCTAAGGATCAACCGGGCGAATTCACGCGCATGTTCAGGGCCGTGCCAAAACCCGACGAGCCGGAGAATATCTCCGCGCCGGTCAAACAGGCGGCTCCGACGGGCGAATTCACTCAAATGTTTTCCACGTCCGCGAAGCCCGAAGAGAGCTCCGCTGCGCCCGGCGCACCAGCCACTGCTGCGCCTGAAGCAACGCCGGCCAAAGTTTCCGACAAACAGCCACAACGGCCTGAGCGCGCTTCGCAAGCTCGCACCCCTGCAGGCAAACCAGAACCTGGCGAATTCACACGCATGTTTCGGACTTCGACCGAACTTTCGCCCGGCGTGCCGCCTCCGCCCGCCCCGGTTTCTGAGCCCGCGCCGCAAGCGCCTGCGGAAAAGAAGCCCAGCGACTTTACGCGGATGTTCAGCGCTGTTCCCACCCTGCGGCCCACTGCTCCGGAACCCGCGCAGGAAAAGCCGGTCGCGGAACCTGGGTCTTTCACGCAGTTCTTTCGCGAGCCGGCGGCTAAGCCAGTTGCTTTGCCTAGTCCGCCCGCAGCATCACCAACTAGACCGCCCGTTGTTTCAGGCCGGGAATCGGAGTTTACGAAATTTTTCAAAGATCCACTCCCGTCCGCCGGACGCGAAGTAAACTGGAAGTCCATCGAGAATCAACCGGCTCCGCTAGCTGCGTCCAAAGCTGCCGGAGAGTTCACCCGAATGTTTGGGCGTTCGGAGAGAGTGAGTCCGGGACAAGCGCCGGGAAGCGGGGGGAAAGAGAGTGCGACGAATCTCTTCCCAAGCTCAAAACCGGCCTTGGCTCCGAAAGACACAACCGGTCAAGTGGACGACTTCGCAAAAATATTCGCCCAATCGTCAGCTGTAAGTGAACCTAAACCACCGGCGGCAACTGCGCCGCAAGCGCAACCGGCTTCCGCGCCGATGAAGCCAGTCATTCCGGCGGTCGCCAAACCGGCTGGACCACCTGTCCTGGTTCTGATCGTGATCATAACGGCGGTTCTGGTTTTGGCTGGTTGCGCGCTGTACTATTTCGTATTTCGCAAGTAGCGGGAGCCTCCCGACGCTCCAGGAATCAGCGCACGGAAGATCTAGTTGTGGCGGATTGAGCGCTTTGTTTCACCCTCGATTCCTGATACATCATACGTTCCTTGTTCCAGTCGATGGGTCCGTCGCTGTAACGCCTCTCTAAGCGTTTCATCAGATCGCCCCAGCCACGCTCGAAGTGTGCAAATGCCAGGTCCCACTCCGGGCCTTCTTTCCAGCCCAAATGCGTAACGGTGACGTGCGTGCGGTCTGCTCCTGAACGCATTTGAACAACAACCCACGTTCCGCCATTGCGCACCTCCGGGTATTGGGGCGGTGCGTTCCACTGAAACGAAATCATTTCATTCGGTGCATAACTTAGGATTTTCAGCCCCTTGGTCCCCGAAAGAACTCCTCGGCACCCTCTGATGTAGTCCAGACACGCCACACCTCGGCTACCGGCGCATTGACGGTTCCCTCCACGCGGACTGCTCGTACAGTACCGGTCCGCGCTGCTGCTGTGGCTTGATGTTCTTTACTCGTCGCGGAGCCCGCGCTTAATGCTGCCCCCAGAAGTGACGTGCCCAATAGTTGTTTCATCGTCGTTCCTTTCCAGAAAATGAATCCGTTAAGATTTAGCTCTTAACGCGTTGCGCAGCTATATCGAGATGATTTTTAACTGGTTTCAGGATCAGAGGCCAGCCGCTGTTTCGGTGGCGAAGATCGTCGGTGACTAAGCCGGTGTGGGAGACACGAACAATCGTTGTCCCATCTTTTCCGTCCAATTCCCATGTGACGAGGGTCTCGCGTTCATCCTCGGGTTTGCCGAAGCGTTGCCATGTGTACGACAGACGCCCTGGATATTGGTGATCGTTGTACTCACTGTTTTTCCTCCAAATAAGCCCTTAGGCTTTGAACAGAGCTTCGCCAGAACTCCTGGTAATTACTAAGCCAATCGTCCACTGACCGCAGTGGCGTCGGGTTTAGACTGCAGACCGTCGCCGTTCCTTGCTTCTCATCCAGCACGAGGCCCGCAGATCGCAATAAGCGAAGGTGCTTGGAAACGGCCGACCGAGACGTATGGAAATTGCTGGCAATCTCGTTTACGGTTCGCCGCTTCTGCCGAAGAAGGTCTAAGATTTCACGGCGGGTAGGGTCCGCAAGCACATGGAAGACAGCATCTCGTTCTGATCTGCGAGCAAGCGCGCTCATTGGTAACCATATGGTTACGTGCAAAGGCCCAGGATGCAAGTCAAGAGTGGATTTTGCAGGCACGATTTATGTTTGGGAAATCTGAACGAGCGACTGTTCAAAGGAGTACGCGGCGACACTGAACGCCGCAGGGCCAAACGCCAGAATGATCGCGCCTATCGTGAACTAATGGATGATGACGCCTCTAGCACCCGTTGGTTGCCGGAGCGCATCGCTTCAGAATATTACGGTTCGACGACGATTAAGAGTTCGACTTGCGGCTCGGGCAGATCACCGGGAACATAGACTCCAACTTGCCGCGTCTTGACGATGTGATCCCAGCAGGGGCCGCCTTTGCTGACCGTGAAGTACTGGGTGTCGGGCCGGGTGGGGACAGCGCTCGGAGGAGTCGCCAGATGCGTCAACGTAAAGCCCGGCAGAGCGCGTTTCACCAGTTCGGGAACGAAGGCGCGTGAGCAGACTTTCACGAGCGAGGGCACTTTCGAAATTACCTCGTTCTCCGGACCCCCGCCCCGTACGGCGAGTATCCAGGAGGATGAACCGAAACAGCGCTGGTCCACGACTTCGCCGGTATAAAAATACTGCCCATCCAAGGTGAGCGGAACGCGCAAGCAGCTGGTTGGAATTACGATTTCGAGATGACGCCGAATATGCAGATCCAAAGCGTCGAAGCCTTCATCTAGTTGCAGATGATCGTATCGCGGCAACGAGCGTGGATGCGAATCGAGCGAAAACGTGCAGAGGGCGCCGGCCAAACGAGACATCTCCAAAAACAGTTCTTCCGGATGCCCGCGGCGCGCTGAATATAGATGCTTCAACGGGGTAAGCGCGGCGTTTATGGTGTGGAGGAACCAGAACCGGGTCAGTTCGTGCAAAGACGCGCTCGGCTGTTCACCCGCCGATAATGCAAGGGAACTGCTGCGGTCTTCCAATAAGCTGATTTGCCGCCCCAGCATAGTCATCAGGCGCGTACTCGCCGTAATATCGAGGCAAGGCGGAATAAACGCCGGGTCCAACATAAAACGTCCCGACCCTGAGCGCATGATCCGGGCAATCGGCAGGCGGACAAGGTCGCCGGATTCTTCCGTTTCCAGTAGCAGCCGGACATTCTTCCTGCCTAGTTGAATTGACCTTTCGTCCCTGCCGGTTGTCTCGTCGAAGAGCGCCTTCGGCTCTGCCATGAACCGGACCTTTTGGCCGCCTTGGATTTCCAGAGCGTAGTTGCGCTGGTCCACTCGCTCGGGTGGCACGGCAAGGTACACGGTAACTTTGCTGCGCGTGGGTGGAAAGACTTCGGCGATATCGCGCGGCGGCGGGACGGCATCACTGTCGGGCATTTCAAAGACCAGCCCGTCGGGGAAAATTCCTCTTGCATGTACTAGAACCGCCTGACCATTCTCAAGCGCCTCCGCGCTCAACTCGCAGCCGACGAGACCATAGTTCTCAAACCACAACAGAGAAGTCGCAAATTGGATGGAGTCCTGGAAATAGCGATTCTGAGCCTGGAATTGATGTGGTCCAAGATGCATTCCTTCGAACCACACGACCGGCGACAGGGACCTCATATGATTAGCACTCTATCGTAAACCGTGGTCATTGCGCGGGTAACAGGATGACCAATTCCAAATTCGCGTTTGGAAAGTCTTCGGGGACATATGCGGCGAGATTATGCGCCCGGACGATAGCTTCCCAGGCGAGCCCAGTCTGGCTTAGACTGAAATATTTGTAATTCAGCTTTACCGGAATGGAGGCTGGCGGAGACGGAATGTGCGTGAGTGGCACGCCCGGCAAAGCCTGCCGAACGAGGTGCTCAATGTGATTCGCCGAGCATATCTTCAGCAACTGAGGCGCTTTGCCAATGAGGTCTCCCTGATTCATCTCGGCATTTACCGCCAGGTACATGCGCGTATTCGCCAGATACTTCTCATCGTCTAACGCCGTTCCTACAATAGACGGTTGGATGAGCTTCAGCGCCAGTGCGACGAAGTTACTCGGCACAACGGTCTCGAGCAGTATACGCAACTTCGCATCCAGGTCGTGGAAGCATGTAGTCAGATCGTCGTGGTCGTACTTGGGAAGGTCGCGTGGATGGATATCTTTCGAGAATGTCGTAAGTGCTCCGGCTAGTCCCAGCATCGCGGCGAATAGCTGCTCGGGATGGCTGCGATTTCCCTCGAATAGATGATTCAGGCGCGGGAAATAGGAGTTGATTGTGTAAAGGAGCCAGAAATTAGGGATATCCGAGGCGGTGAAATCAGCGACAACCTGATTTCTGTGCCGACGCTGCGCCGCGAGCTGAGTGCTTTTGGCCGCGAGGATCTCAACCAGCCTACGCGTTATCGAGACCAGGTAAGGACTCGTTTGAATATTGAGCAAGGGCGGAACAAAGGCTGGATCGGCAGTGAAATCGCCCGACGCAGTTCTCTTCACTCTTGCAACCCGCAGCGCCGAATATCCTTCGCGCAGTTCTACTCCGGCGAGTAAGCGCAAATTCTTCTTGCCAACCTGCACCGGGCGTTCAGATAGCCCGGTCGTCTCGTCGCGTAAGAGAACGGTTTCCGTTCTAAACCGGGTACTGGAGTCCGCTGCCGCCGAGACATTCAGACCGCGCTCCTTGTATTCGGGAACGGCGAGGTACAGATCGACTTCCTGCGAGTCCGGCTCAAATACATTGTCGAGCGGTTTAGCCGGTGGAGCGTCGTCCGAATCCGGGATATCAAATAGCAGGCCATCCGGAAGCACGCCCGAGGCCTGGGTTAACGCAAAACTGCCGGACGCAAGCGCCTCATGATCGATGCTTACGCTTTGGAATCCCCATGGACGGAATGCCAGAGCGTCGATCCGAAACTGAAGCGTGCTTTCGAAGAATCGATCCTGGTTTTGAAGATGCTGCGGTGCAAGCGCGGTGCCTTTCGACCAGATCACAGGTTGTAAGCGCTTCATCGAGATAACGGTATCAGACGGAGCGTGCGCGCGCCAAGAGGAACAGCGCTACTTCGCCGGATACTGTTTAGAAAATTTGTTGCGCGGGTTGTAAACCTCAAAACTACCGTCCGGATTTGCCGTGACTTTCAGATAAAAACCGGTGTCCGCTTCGCTGACGTTCGCAATAAACGGGTCGCCGGAATTGTGCTCTTTCCCGCCTTGATCCGCGAAGTGCAGCTGCCAGAGATCCAGCAGACCGGGCGACGATCTCACCACATCCCAAGCCGCCGGCGACCCGCCTTTCTTTGCGCCGTTATTCATGATCGCCACGCGCGGCGCGAGAGCGTGCACCAGCGCCGGACTGTTGCTCAAGTCAAGACCGTGGTGCGAGACAACGAAAATATTCGCCTTGCCGATTTTGTTATCCGGACACATCAACTCGAGCTCCTTATTCCAAGTGAGGTCCCCTAAATCGACAATCTTCAAAGACCCAAATGTCATAACAACCCCGAGGGACCGCGCGTTCTCGGTCGGGTCCGTTTCCTTCTTCGCCACGCCCGAGCAATACTGGTTCGGCTGTCCCGCGCCCGGCAGTGGCTGATCGATCACTTTGCCATCGGCGCTAACGGCCACGACGTCCAGGCCCTTGATGGGCAGGTGGTCGCCCGGCTTCGCCACAATATGATTCAATCCGGCGATCGCTTTTACATAATCCGCGTAGGGAACTTCGGTCCCCTTACTCATCTCTCGATTGGGCCCGTGATCGATGAAGGTTCCAACCGGCATTTTGGCCAGAAGCTGAGGCACTCCGCCGACGTGATCCATGTGGAAATGAGTGATCAACACGTAGTCGATCTTCTTCACATGCGCCAGTTTGCAGGCGGCCACGATCCGGTCGGCGTCACGGAAGGCGTTGCCGGGCCAACCGGTGTCGATCAGGAGCGTTTGTCCAGCCGGCGTAACGAAGAGCGTGGACTGTCCACCCTCCACGTCGATAAAGAAGATTTCGAGCGGCTTGGCTGTGATAGGAAGAGCGATGGAGGCCAACAGTAACGATCCAAGGGCAAGCAGAGCAGTTCGCATTTCCCCGATCCTATCAAAGGCTGTTGAATAGCTATCGCGTGGAAAGTTTTCGGGTGTATTCGGCTCTTTGTTTCGCCTGGATACGCTCCGCGGCTTTCAGTTCCCGCGCGGCCTCCTCGGGCCGTCCTAGTTTCCGCAACGCCGTTCCGAGTGAGTAGTGCGCTTGAAAATAATCTGGGTCGAGCGCTATCGCTTTCCGAAGCGGGTTGATGGAATTCGCGGGCTGGTCCAGGGCTAGCTCGGCCTTCCCAAGTCCGAAGAACGCCTCTTTGTACTTCGGGTTCACCGCAATCGCCGCGCGAAAGTGCGGCGCAGCTTCAGCGGCCTGGTTTTGCTTCAAAAGAATTTCGCCTAAAAGGCAATTTGCAACCGGGTCGGTCGGATAGTTTTTCAACTCCGTCTCGAATTCTGTTTTGGCGAGATCGGTTTTGCCTTCTTTCCAATACACTTGCCCCAGCCCCGAGTGGACCCCGGCGTAACGCGCGTCCGATTTACCGGCTTCTTCGAATTCCTTCAGCGCCTCGTCGTCCCGCGACATTTTGTCGTAAGCCATGCCCATCATGACGTGCGCTTCCGCCGAATTCGGGTTCACGCGCATGATTCGGGCAAATACGTCCGTAGCGCCTGGATAATTCCCGGTGCGCATGTACGCCTTTCCGAGGATATCCAGCGTAGCGAGGTCGGACGGATTCAACTTGCTCGCGCGCTCGAGATACGCCGCCGATTCGGGATAGCGGTCGAGGGCGAATAAAGTCAATCCGGCAAGCTCGAGGATCTGGAAATCGGGATTTGTACGGCTCAGTTCGCGAAGCACTGGCCACGCACTGCTAAATCTTTGAGCACGGAAATAGGCAATTGCGAGATTTCTGCTGGTGGGCGGGTCGGCGGGCTTAAGCTTGAGGGCACGCTCGTAGAACGCGATGGCCTCACTCTGCTTGCCTTCTCTGACCAGCGATATCGCCAGATCATTCAGAATCTCGATGGATTCAGGCGCCATCGCCAGGGCTTGACGGAATGTCCGCTCTGCCGCAGCATTGTCGCCTTGATGAAGCGCCTGCTAGCCGTTGACGAGCAGATGTTGGAGATCCGCCTGAGCGTGTACGGTTAGGCAGGCGCAGAGCAGAAAAACGGGGCACAGCGTAAAATGCACGGTGCCCCGGCGAATCAAATTCTCGATCAAATACTAAAAGTACAACTTCAAGCCGAATTGTATGATTCTTGGACTATGGGCGGTAAGGAGTTTACCGAAGCTTGAGCTATCGACATTTGTGGTTAACCCCGTAAAGTTCGTGTGGTTGAAGGCGTTGAATAACTCTCCACGAAACTGCAGACTGAAGCGTTCGCCAATCTTAAAGTTGCGGATGCCCGCCATATCCCAGTTCTCCAAACCGGGCGTTAAAATAGTGCCGCGTCCTACATTGCCAAAGTGACCGACAGCGTCCGTGAACGCTTTCGTATTGAACCATTGCAAGCGGGTTCCAGCTCCCGATAGCGTAGCGCCAGCCACCAGATCGGGACGAGGCGATGCCGTGCTCGGATCGATCCCAATGCCGCCTGGGTACGTTCCGGGTGTTCCGGCTTTGAAGTCGAAGGAGTTGAAGGGATCGTTGCTTTGCGTGACGCTCACCGACGAGCCAGACTGTAGTCTGGTGATTCCAGAAATTTCCCAACCTCCTAGAACATGTCCCACGAATCCTTTCTGTTCTTTGAAGAAAGGTAGATCGTAAACGTAGTTCGCGACAAAGATTTGTGGCGTATTTAGCGACGCAGGGCCGTAATTCGAGGCGAAGTCGTACGTGTCATATAAGGCGGACCCGCGATCCGCTGGATTGTTGGACAGGTTCTGCGACCACGTATAAGCGATACCGAGAGTTAAGCCACTTGAAACCCGCCGGTTCAACGAAACCTGCAACGAGTTGTAATTGCTGTTAAAGAGCGGATCGCGTTGGGTGATCGTGCTGTACCCGAGGTAGGGGCGCAGGGCATTGAGCGACACCGTGGGATTAGCCAGCCGCG
Source organism: Acidobacteriota bacterium (assembly GCA_030853405.1). Taxonomy (GTDB): domain Bacteria; phylum Acidobacteriota; class Terriglobia; order Bryobacterales; family Bryobacteraceae; genus Bog-105. Next base: position 37,325 of record JALYVD010000197.1, read on the forward strand.
TTGCCAACGGTACCTGGTTAGCGTCCAGGTCTCCCAGCAGGTGTCTTCCCAGCGTGCTAACATAGGCAATCTGCAAAACCGTGTTGGTATGAATCTGCTGTTCGATAGAAAGGTTGAAATCCTGATAAGACGGCACTTTAAATCCCGGCGTCCCGGTGGCGGTCAGCTTTCCAGGACCTAGTTTCGTGCTCGCGGTTCCCGCAGCCGGATTATCGAAGCTGGTATTGGGTATATTGACTTGCTGAACGCGAGGAGGATCGGCGAACGCATTCTGCTCCCAGATGCCATTGAGCGTCCTATCGTAGTACACGCCGTAACCGCCTCGAATGGACGTCGTTCCTTTACCAGTGGGGTCCCAGGCGAATCCCACACGCGGGCCCCAGTTGTTGTTGGAACCCGGATTCACAGTGGACCCGAATGGCGAACACGTAACCGGCGCAAGTTTTTGAGCCGCTGTGCAGGCCGATCCGGACGG
>JALYVD010000204.1 GCA_030853405.1 Acidobacteriota bacterium
CAAAAGCTGCCCTGCGGCGCTCTCGCATGGAGAATGAGATGGACACGGAACTCCGTTTCCATGTGGAATCCTACGCGGAGGATTTGGTCCGGGCTGGCGTGATGCCGGACGAAGCGTTCCGTCGCGCACGGCTGGCGTTCGGTGGCATTGAGTCGCGAAAGGAAGAATGCCGCGCCTCGCTAGGTTTGCGGCTGTGGGATGAATTCCGGGCCGATCTTCGCTACGCTTCGCGGATGCTGCGGCAGAGTCCAGCTTTTACAGCGGTCGCGATTGTTTCGCTCGCGTTAGGTATCGGCGCGAACACTGCAATCTTCTCCATGACGGAAGAGGTGCTGCTGAAGGCCCTTCCGGTGAGTCATCCGGAAGAACTAAGGCTTCTTTCGTGGATTGCCGGTCCGAAACCCATGGTTCACGACATTTGGGGAAACTACGCCTCCACGCCTTCTGGCGGACACACGAGCACAGTGTTCTCGTACCCGATATTTCTGCGCCTTCGGAGCCAGAATAAAGTATTCCAGGATCTCTTCGCGTTTAAGGACATAGGCAGGCTGACCGTGACCATTGATGGCAACGCGGAACCCGTCGCCGGTCAACTGGTTTCGGGCGGCTTCTATCGGGATCTCGGCGTTCAACCCATTGCGGGCCGAGCTATTCAGCCGTTGGACGATAACCCATCGAGCGCGCCCGTTGCCGTCATCAGCGACGCATTTTGGAAAGGGCGCTTCGCGCGTTCTGCTGGAGTAATTGGAAAGACAATTGCGTTAAACGGGACGGCGGTTACCATCGTCGGCGTCAATCCTCCGCAATTTCGGGGAACGAATCAGGGCAGCTCGCCCGAAGTATTTTTGCCCATCAGCCTGCAACCGCAGATCGTAACCAATTCCTTCGTGTCCAGTCCGGATGGTTCGTTGTTGGCGAACAAAGAGGATTTTTGGGTGATGGTTATGGGCCGTTTGAAACCAGGCATGAATGAAGCCCCGGCCCAAGCCGCGCTTAATGTGGTCTTCGCTCAAGCCTTGAAAGAGACGCTTCCGGGCAATCTGAAAGAGGACATGCCGCATCTGAAGCTCCTAACCGGCAACCGGGGGATGGACGGGATACGGGAGTATTTTTCCAAACCGATTTATGTCCTGATGTCAATGGCGGCGGTGGTTCTCCTGCTGGCCTGCGTCAACTTGGCCAATTTGCTACTAGCGCGCGCTACCGCCCGCGAGCGCGAAATCGGCATCCGTGCGGCTTTGGGCGCGGGACGTGGACGCATCATCCGGCAGGTTTTCACTGAAAGCATGTTGCTGGCGGTGTTGGGCGGCGGCGCAGGCATTCTGTTGGGTTATTTGGGCCGCAACCTGATCCCAAACTTGACGCACAGCGCCTGGGAACCGTCTGGGATAGAGGGCCAGTTCGATCTGCGAGTGCTCGGCTTCGCGATTGCGCTGTGTGTTTTCACCGGACTGCTATTCGGTCTGGCTCCGGCGTGGCATGCTACGCGCGACGATTTGAATGCTGGACTCAAAGAAACAGGCCGCATGAGCGTTAGCCGCCCCAAAGTTCTAGCTGGCAAGTTGCTGGTCAGCTTTCAAGTGTCGTTGTCGGTGTTGCTAGTGATCGGAGCCGGGCTTTTCGTCCGCACGCTGATCAATCTAAGGTCAACCAGCATTGGCTTCGAGCCGCGGCACATTTTGCTCTTTTCGCTCGATCCGCCCAGGTCGCGCTATCCCGCCGCGCGTCGGATTCCATTTTTTCACGAGGTGGAAGAGAAAGTAGCCGCCATTCCGGGCGTCTCGGATGTTGCGGTCTCTAGCTACGCTCTACTGTCGAATAGCATGTCCATCACACACTTCACTCCGGACCTGGTTACGGGGCGGCGCAGTCGGCAAGGATCGGCCTGGCTAAGCTCCGTGGGCGCAAGCTTCTTTCACACAATGGGCATACCCGTTCTCTACGGGCGTGAATTCAACTCTCGCGATACCGCCAAAACACCCTCGGTTGCTATCGTCAATGAACGGCTTGCTAAAGAATTCTTTCCCGGCATGAATCCGATTGGCCAGACTTTCAATGAGAAGCACGTGCAAATTGTCGGCGTATGCGCGAACGCAAAAATAGCGGATTTGCGGACCGATCCGCCAGCTATGTTCTACACGCCTTACTTACAGGGCGACAACGCCGGCCTCATGACTTATGAGGTGAAGACCGCCGCCAGCACGGCGAGCGTTGCGGCAGCCATTCGTCAGGCGCTGCGCTCCATTGATCGCGACATACCGCTAACCGATGTGAGGACGCAAACCGAACAAATCGACGCGACGCTCAACCAGGACCGGCTTTTCGCGATGTTGACCAGTAGCTTCGGCTTGATAGCGCTCCTGCTCGCCAGCATCGGCATTTACGGCATTATGGCCTATACCGTTGCACGGCGCACCAATGAAATCGGCATCCGAATGGCGCTGGGAGCGCAAAGCGTACAGGTGTTGGTTTCTGTCTTGCGCGAAGCCGTTTGGCTAACCTGTGTGGGCGTGACGGTTGGGGCGACTATCGCTCTGGCTCTCACCAGATTTGTAAGCAACATGTTGTTCGGTTTGAAGCCAAGCGACCCTTTCACCGTAATTTTTGCGATTCTGCTGTTGTTCAGTGTGGCTTTACTGGCCGGCCTACTACCAGCCCGCCGAGCGTCGCGCGTGGACCCGATGACCGCCCTTCGCCACGATTAGCGGACGAAGGACGTAGCGATGCGCTTTATTCCTGGCAGCGCACCTGGTTCCACTGTTCAACAGTTAAACTGTTGGAGTGAGCAAAGCCATGGATGTCGTCACCGTGAAGACCAAGTTTCAGATCGTCATTCCTCAGAATGTGCGCGAACGGGTGCATGTCGAAATAGGCGACATTCTGGAGGCGGGTGTGGAGAACGGGAAAATCGTCTTTACCCCTAAAGGTCTGGTTAACAGGCATATCGCCGAAGGGTTGGAGGATGTCAAGAAAGGTAGAACCCACGGACCTTACGGAAGTGCGGGAGAAGCGATGGAAGCAATGGAAGCACGCGCGAAACGCCGTGCTAAAAATCGCTCGGCATGAAACTGCGCTTTACGGAAAAGGCAGACAAGGACTACGCGGGCCTACCGGTCGGCATTCGTAAGGCGCTGCGAAAACAACTACAATTTCTGCTGGGGAATCTCAAGTATCCTTCCCTGCGCGCAAAGAAGTACAGCGAAGCGCTCGACGTATGGCAGGGCAGGGTAACGCGTGACTGGCGCTTTTATTTCAAAATAGATGGCGATGAATATGTCATTCTCTCCATCATTCCCCATCCCAAATAGCGACCGCGCATGTATCCCGGATGAGTCCCACCTTTTTCCTCGCCGGAACGCGCTCTCCATAGCACGTGAGACTTTTCTGAATGCCGCCACGGTGAGCAAAGCCGCGGAAATCCATTCCATTGAATGTATTCTTATCTAAGTGATGCGCATTCAACTTTTGAGATCTCTCGCGTTTGCGGCTTTGGTCACCGCCGTACCCGCTTTCGGAAAACAGACGGCCAGTCCTCAGAGCGGCGAACGGCAAGCGGCCCCCGTCGCAGTAAAAGGGACACCGCCGAACGCGGCGAAACCTGAAGATACCGAAGTCTGGGAACCGGTTCCGAAAAAGATAACTCCGGGCGCTGATTGCACGGCGCCGCCCTCCGACGCCATCGTGCTGTTCGACGGCAAGAATCTGGACCAGTGGGTGCAGAACCGCGACAAGTCGGCGGCCAAATGGACCGTCTCGGACGGCGTGCTGACCGTGAACAAGGCGAAAGATTCCGGAAACATCGAAACCAAACGGACCTTCAAGAACTATCAACTCCACATTGAGTGGAAAATTCCCGCGGACATTACCGGCAGCGGTCAGGCGCGCGGCAACAGCGGCGTGTTTTTGGCATCTACCGGACCTGGCGACGACGGGTATGAGTTGCAGGTCCTGGATTCCTACGAGAACAAGACCTACGTGAATGGCATGGCCGGCAGCATGTACAAGCAGGCGATTCCGCTGGTGAACCCGAGCCGCAAGCCGGGCGAGTGGCAGAAGTACGATGTCGTATGGACGGCGCCAACGTTCAAGACCGACGGTTCAGTAGAAACGCCGGCCTA
>JALYVD010000243.1 GCA_030853405.1 Acidobacteriota bacterium
CTCAACTTCCGTTTGATTCAACTCCGCCCGCTTGCCCGGCGCGTCAAAGATAGCTCCGCACAGCATCGGCTTGCTGTCGGAGCGCAACATACTCTCTTTCTAGCTCATCTAGAGTCATTCATCTGTAGTGTACTGTGACGAGCGGACGAGTCGCGGTTTCGGCCAGCGCCAAAGCCGTAGCAAAGCCCAAACGCAGAAGGCAAAAAGGCACTCACACGGCAAAGCCTAGACCGCGATGACCATCGGTTAACTTATTTGCGCCGCAAGCTGTCGATGAATCGATACCGCGCCTGATCCTTATCTGGCGACGCTTTTGATTCGGCATTTAAGTGCATCACTTCAAAACCACCTTTGCCGTTGTAGGCTGGCCACTGCGGCAGGCCGGGACCATTGGGGCTCCCCGTCTTTGCGAAGTTGGCCCAATAAGACGATATCAATCGGGCCAATGACCGGTCTTCAGCGGGCCATGGGACCGCTCTGCGCGGGAGCACGGAGAATACATATTCGATTTCCGCCGAATGGTACGCTCGTGGCCCCGGATCCGGTCCCGTACTGCCCGGCGGTGAAGGCCGTGCCCTGTCGAATTCGTAGCGGTATGTGGCAACATCCCCCGTTTGCCTCTGCAACTCGAGCCATTTCCACATGGAGTATCCAACACCCCGGTCTCTCGCAAGCTTTTGTGCAGCGCGCTTGGCTTGCGCGTCCGTGTCGGCAGGATAGAGTTTGATCGCATCGTCCGCGTGGCCGGGATACAAACTGCGAAGCTGAGCGTCGAGATTTTCGGGAGTCGCCTCTTTATCGCCGAGAATCGACCGCGCACTTCCCTCGTCCGCATTCCAACCCGCCAGCAGCGGCACATGCGCCTGCTTGCCCGCGGAGTAAATCGCGAACGGGCTCTCGGGAAGGAAGTAACCATCGACAATCATGGAAAAATGAACATCCTTAGTCTTCAACGCCGCCTGTAACACTTCTGCCGCAGGCTTCCTCCGCAGTTCTTCGAGAGAAGATGTTCCCAGAGCCTCTTGCGCGAAGCGCACGTTTGCTTCTTCCGATTCGGCCAGCGAACGGGGCTGGCGGCCTGGATTCAAAGCAGCCCCGCTTTCCCCGATAGCCTTTTGGAACAGGCCCTTGGCGAGTGGCGACGCTACAAGCGCGCTGACCGAAGAAGAACCGGCCGATTGACCAAAGATCGTGACGTTGTTCGGATCGCCTCCAAACACCGCGATATTTTCATGCACCCATCGGAGCGCCGACACTTGATCGAGCAATCCGTAATCGCCGGACGCGTCGCGGCCCGACTCCTTGGCGAGTTCGGGATGCGAGAAGAAGCCGAAAATGCCGAGCCGGTAGTTCATGCTGACGACCACGACGCCCTGCTTCGATAGATTGCCTCCGTCCTGGCGCGGCTCCGAGGACGACCCGGCGTTGAACCCTCCCCCATAAATCCAGACCATCACCGGAAGCCGGTCTGTTGCGGGGTGCGCGGGCATCCACAAGTTCAGGTACAGGCAATCCTCGCTGGGTCCGTCATCATGAAAAATCATGTCCGGATAAATTGGGGCTTGCATGCAGCGTGCGCCATATTCAGAGGCACGCCTCACGCCCGTCCAGGAGGGCGCCGGTTGCGGCTCCTTCCAACGCAGCGGGCCCACCGGTGGCGCAGCATACGGAATACCTTTAAAGGTCCGCACCTGATCGTCCGCGCTGATAACGCCTTCGAGCACACCGCTAGCCACCCGTGCCTGTGACGTCTTGAGCGGGAGAGCCGCCATCAGTGGAGTGGTCAACAGCACCAGCCCCAGCAATTTACATTGGAAACGCCAGCTTGCCTGTTTTGGAAGTTTCATATGCTCGTTGATTCCGAAAGTACGCTCAGTTGACTGGACTATCGGCCGTGAAGCCGGAACAGCATGGCTTCGTCACTGGCTGGAATTCCATCAGTTCGACGCGGGTACCATCGGGGTCATAGAGATTGGCCTGCCACTTACCGTCTTTTCCCATCTGTGGGCCATCGTGTCTGGGGCTGAGGCGGTCTTCGCCAGTCAACGTGGTCATCGCCTGTTCCATATTCGGAACACCGATTGAAAAGTGATTGAGAACTCCCAACTCGCGCTGATCAACCTTGGACAGAGGTGTTGTCGAACCATCGCCGATCAGCATGTATTCCAGCCAATCATGCCCATCTGGCACCTGTTGCGAAACCCAATCCACATGGTCTGGCTTCATCGCGCCGAACCAATAGGGCCGAAACCCCAAAATATCTCTGTAGAAACGGTCTTCCGCTGCTTTGCTGTGGACGAGATAGCCGACGTGAATAACGCGAGTACCAATAGGCGTGGCGTCCGGCGTCATCGCGGGATGTTGCCCCGGCTGGATGAACTGGACTTGATTCCCTTCAGGATCTTTGGCCTGAAACCAGCGGCTCCCATCGTCCGCGGTGCGAACATCGCTGAGCCCATCGACGCCGTGAGCTTTCAGGTACTGCAGTAAACCGCTTGCATCCTCGGTGTTGTACGCAACGCAAGCCATCCTGCTGAGAGTATGGTCGGCGGGCAGCGGCAGTACTTCCACGAATTGTGTTGGGCTGAAATAATAGCGCGCGCCGTTGGCATCTTGTGGATCGGGGCCCTTCGCAGCTCCCAGGATGTGAGCGTAGAAGTGTTCACTCGCGTTAGCATCGCTCGCGTAAACGCACATGTGCGATATCCCGGTAATCGCGGGTCGGCTCTGCTGGGCTGCGGCACTCACGGCCAGTAAGCTCATGCAAATTGTCAGGCCGAAGGTACGTATTGTAGGAATTTTCATCGTCGGTATGCGCTCAGTCTACTGTTCGTCTCCAAGCTTACGAAAGAGAATGTCACGAGGAGCCGGACCATGGATGTGTGGATCACCGGGTCATCGGAAGTTGCAGGAGTGAAGCGTGGCTTAGGATAAGTAATCCTACACGCAAGGCTTCTACAAGGGAGTAAGCGCGTGTAATTCTGTCGACCTTCAAATCGCAGCTATCAAGTCTCGAATCCACTTACACAAATATACGTCCGATTCCTTCTAATTAGAGCAATAACTTACTTGACAAATCGAGGGGTGATTTGCGAAGTAAGCTATTGCCCTAATTAGGCCGTATCAGGTAGTAAAAAGAGAATACTCAATAAAGCCCTTGACAAGACCGTGTTTGATCGTCATATCCCAACGACTACCAGCTAAAGATAAATGGCAAGCTCGACGTAAGCAGATAAGTTTAAACGTCCGAGCCATAGAAGGAAGTTCGATTGCACGTTAAGGCGCTCGTTGTACTACCGGCCCTCATCTCTTTGCTCACGGCATTACCCCTGTTAGCGCAGGACGCCGTGAACCAACCCGACCGGGCAGTTATCGAAAAGATCGTTCGCGAATATATTCTTCAGCACCCGGAAGTGATTGCCCAAGCGGCCAATCTTTATCAAGAGCACGAGCGAGCGGCGCAAAAGGTGCGAGTCAAAGAAGCGGTTGCCGCCAAGCTAGCCGACCTTGAACAGGACCAGTCCTCGCCCGCTGCCGGTGCCGCTCGCGGCGTTACAATCGTGGAGTTCTTCGACTACCACTGCGTGTATTGCAGGCGCACGGAGCCTACCATTGAGAACCTGCTCAGGGACCGTCCCGATATTAAGTTCGTCTTTAAGGAGTTCCCAGTCCTCGGGGCTGAATCGTTGATGGCCGCTAAAGCGAGCCTCGCCGCCGATAAACAGGGCGGCTACTTGAAATTTCATCAGGCGTTGATGACGTGGCCCGGCCCCATCACCACGAATACTATTGAGCAACTAGCAATGAAGCAGGGCCTGAACGTTGCGCAATTGAAGTTCGATATGGAATCGCCCGAGGTTCAATCAATTCTTGCGCGAAATAGCGAGCTGGGACGCCAAGTGGGTGTGACCGGCACTCCCGCTTTCGTCATCGGTTCGGAGCTTGTGCAAGGTGCGATGGATGCCGCCGCGTTCGAGAAATTGATAGCACAAGCTAAACCGGTCACTGCACAGGCTGCCGGTTCAGCAGTTCAAAGAAACGGTCGATTGCAATAACCGAGGACGGTAAACGCGTCGCTGCCACACTTCAGTGGGCGCCGCCGCGAATTGGCCACGACGTAGTCGTGGAGCCGCTCACTACAGTGAAGAAGATGAAAAGGAAACGAACTTGATCAAGCGAATACTGTTAATAGCAGCCGCTACCGCTCTGCTGATCGCACAGTCGGGAGCGCAGACCCTGCAAGCTCCAAACTCCATGACAATTCCCGAATTTCGCCAAGTCCTAGTGGATTTGGGAACTTATCTGGACGCTCACAAAGGTACAAATCTTGCCAGCTAATTTTCAGCGATGTCTGACGAGTCACTTAGCCAAATCTACCCGTCTGTCGCAAATCCGGTCCAACTCAAGAACGCAGTCGCGGCGCTCAAGCAACATGATGCCAAGGCAGCAAGCGGTTCCGCAGTTGCTCCGAGGACGACTTTTTCCGCGCGCGCTTCGGCGACGCCCAACGCCGTGGTTGGCACTTGCTCGCCCAACTCAATCATCGACAACTCACCAGGGGCGGCCTGCACGCCGGCCTATCCGGACCCCAATAACAGTGCCTGGCAGAATCTTGTGAACCCGCTGATTACATTCGGAGCATTCTCCCCAACGGATTACCCCTCCGTGAGCTCGCAGCAATGCGGGTTAACTGTAGAGTCTAACCTTGTCGAAGTGGTGAGCGCGTTGAACGGTACCGTAACTGCCGCAGCCATTGGATGTGGCGCTTTAACTGTACTCGGACAGCCCATTTGCGATGCCGCGGTGGCGGTAGTCGGAACCGCGGGCGCGATTTCGCAGGGCCTATTGGCCGACTGTTCAGAACAGGACGGTAACGTGAATAGCGCCGAAATCGACGCGGGCTTCCACAACACGGTCACGATCTTCAACGACCTGAATGGCATTAACAATCAGATCAGCAATGAGTTCTCATCCGCCAGTACACAACTCTCGACCGTGAACAATCAGATTACCGGCGAATTTGGCGCTCTTAGCAACCAGGTTGCGAATGTTGACATACATCTGACGAACGTTGACAGCCATATCACGGCGGAGTTTTCAACCCTTACGGGAGTGGTGAACCAAGCCACGGCAGAATTGAACGCCTATCTAAAACAAATCATGAAGTTGGAACTAACTCCCAACGGACAGAAAGTGATCAACCCCGCGATTCTCACTTGTACGGGTACGAATTGTCCTAACGTCCTGGCGCATTGCCCGGCGGCGGGCTGCTCCTGGAATGATGCAGGCCCTCTGCCGTAGGGCAGAGCAACTGACAGCAAACTGAACGGGTCACTTTCCGGAAGGGACGGTCGACAAACATCCCGGGAGACGCGGGGGGCCCGTTCTACAGATTGCTAACATCTGATCGAACCTTCATGATGCTGAGTAGATCACTTCCTTTGTCGGTTATCGTTCTTGCAATCTGCCTCGCAGCCCTCCCCTCCACGGTGTGCTTCGCACAAGCTGAAATTGAGCCAGCCTGGACTAGCTCCACTACAACCAGAGTAAAACCTGACATGGCCCGCAAGTTCGAGCGATGTCTCAAGCAGTTAATGAACGCTTACAAAGAGGCGGGAGCTAGGTGGTTTCTCACTTTTGAAACCTTTGCCGGCAATCAGATGGAATATACGACGGTGACGCCGGTCATAAAGTTCGGAGATCTTGACAGTTCTTCGGTCGTCACAAAGACGCTGAGCGAAGCGGAGCGGGAACGTCTTTTCCGCAAGTTCGCTCGTTGCTATACTGCCCAAACTCGTGAGTACGCAACGCCTCAGACGGACCTAGAAATCAGAACGGTAAATATTCCATTGGGGATCTATTGGGTCGAGACGAATACGTTGGTCGCGCCAGGCAAGATGATCGACTATCTTACTTGGCTCAAGAACGATTATCGCCCGGCCCTTGAAAAAGCGGGAGTGGCCCGGTTTCAGGTCTTGCGACCAATTTTTGGTGCTAGCGCGGGCGAGATTGTGACCATGCGGATGCTTAAGAATCTCGCGGAGATCGATGCCGGGGCCGTATTGAGCAGAGCACTGAGTGAGGAGAAGACTCAGGAGATTGCTGCGAAATCTGTACCGCTAGTGAGTTCCTCTAAGACCATGATCGTTCGCATGAGAACTGATCTGAGCTATTCAGAACGGTGGTGACGTGTTGTATGTATCATTCGAACGCCGACGCGGCATAGCCATTATTCTGCGATAGCGCGCACCCAACTCTCCCCAAGCACAAGAGGCCGCCAAGAACGTCAAGAGCGGTCAATTCGCGGGAAAAACTCTGCGATACAGCTGTAGAGTACCTGCGCCAAGTTTACAAGGTCGAGCACCATCTCAAAAAGGCCCGGACTACTTGTGGGAGAGATCAAGCTGGTAACCAAGCTCACTTTGAAAATAAATCAGACCCGACTAATCCCGGCCCTGCTCTCACTTTAGGTGCGAACCGACTAAACTCGCAAAGCCGCTCTCCCCTCGCGTTGAAGTACGTTGTGACATCATTCGAATACGACGAGAGGATGAGTTTGAGAAACAGACCCAATTGCACCAAGACTAGAGCCGTGCCTGCACTTTCAGGTGAAGCAGGCCCAACACATCGAAAGTTTGCGAAGGCTACACTCGGGCGCGTTGTCCTTAGCGCTTCGTTTCTGCTCATGGCGGCGACGATGCAACCGATTGCCTGCGCGCAAGCTGTAAACGCCACTGCGCCAATAGCCGCCCCAAGGCCACCGGGCCAGAATCCCAATGGGATGCATATTTATATTTGGGTCGGCCTGAAGTCCCATCTTCCGGGTCAACATGACTACCCGCAATTTCTCGCCGACTGGAGCAAGCTTCTAACCGAGCATGGCGCCGTTGTCGATGGCGCTCTACATCCGCCCACCAATGCCGATCTCGAACATACCGATGTGGTCGTGATCTACAAAGGCGACGCAGGCTTCCTGATCGAGGACGAAAAGCCCGCGTTCGAAGCGTTCGTAAAACGCGGTGGCGGCTTGGTGAATATCCATGACTCGTTATGCGGACCGGATCCAGCCTACCTGGCCACGCTGTTAGGTGGCGCAAAGAAACATGGCGAGGTGAACTACACCCTGGACGCTCCAATCCACTACACCGTCGTAGACAAATCGGATCCCATCATGAAGGACATGACCGACATAACGATCCTTGACGAAGCCTTCTTCAAGATGACGTGGGCGAAGGATCCCGCCGTTCATGTACTGGCGACAACGGCAATCCCTCCAACTCACAGCGCTGGCGAGCACGCGGGAGAAATCGCGCCCCAGATCTGGACATACGAACACGCTCTTGCCGGTGGTCAGCCCGCCCGGGCGTTCGTTTGGATGCAGGGCCACATCTACGCCAATCTCTCGAATTACCAGGTTCAACGAACACTGCTCCGCGGCATCTCTTGGGCTGCGAAGAGACCGGTCGATGAACTCGTGAACTACGTGGCCCCTCCCCGCGCCGCTCGCCCGGGAATGCCTGGCGGGATTGGTGCGCGGTAGACGCTAAGCCGAGAAATCCAGCGCAACCACTTCATGCAAATCAATGGAAGGAATCTCCACTTCGACCACGTTGTTCTGCTGCCGATACGGCACATCCCTTTCCGCCACCAGCAAATGCGCCGCGGCAACGCGTTTGCCCTCCGGAATAGCAATACGTAACTGCTGGCGCGAAACGGGGATGATTTCCCGCACGGGACCCTTCATCGCCATGGGATTCGTCAAATTGACCAGATGAACGGTCATCGATTCCTTTTGCCGCCAAAGGGAAACGTCCAGGAGTCCAGGTCCTTTCACGGTCAGAGGCTGCGGCTCTCCGGACGCCCAAAGAACGGCATTTCGCAGCAGCTTGCCGTGATCGACGTCCAGAATTTCCCAGAAGGTGCGGTCCAGGTCGAAAGGGAAATAAACGACTCGTCCTCGCCCTACCTGCCGGACATAAACGCCCGGGTCTTTGATTTTTACAGGACGTGGAAACACCTCTTCCATCGGGAGATCCGGATACGACGGCACGACCGTTAAAGGCGCGGGTACGCCAGCCTCGGTTTGCCGCACACGCACGCGGTTGACTCCATTGATGATGCGAGTGGCATCCTCAAAGCCCGACAACAACGGATGAAACTGACCGCTGACCGGGTCCCTTTGGAGCGTGAGATAAGAATTCAGCATCGGCCCTTCTACGCTGCCATCAAAAGAAACCCCGAACAGCGAGGCCAAGCCGAAGTCGTTCCGGCGGACTCCCCATTCGTCATAGAGCGACGTCTCGTAAGTGGCAACAATGCTGCCCCCGCGCATCACATATTCTTGAAGTTGCCTGCACTGTCCGGTCGAGAGCGCCGCTATGTTGGGTAGGATCAGCACATGGAACGAATCCAGGTGAGCCGCATCAAGCAGCCGGTCGTGAACCATCTCGAATGGGATTCGCGCTTCAACCAGCGCCTGATAATAGCCCAGCGCCGGGTTCTCTACTTTGGCTCGCGCCTTTTCGCCCCCATAGAAGGTCGCGGTCTGCTGCGAGTAGACCATGCCGACTCTGGCGAGCGGCTCCTCATTACGCAAATATCGCTCATTCTTGTGATGCCAGATGTATAGCTCCTCGACAACCGGAAGCCATCGGCGGTCGATGGGTTTGGCATTGAACTTAACGAACCATGGACGCAGACCCTGCGCGATGCCGTCCGCCACCCACATTCGAATCTCGGGGCCGCTCTGAACGGAGTCTTTCCAGCGATATTCTTCTTCCAGGCCGACGCTGAAAATCCCCGCGATAGCCTTGCGCCCGAGGGTGGCGCGATACTCCTTGCCATTCTTTCCGTTAGCCCACGGCAGCATCACGCCTCGCCGCGCCTGACGGTCCGCGAACAGGGTGGGCGCAAGTTCCCCAATCGTCTTCATATCCAGGTCGCTCAGAGCGCCCCCGCCCGCATTGGCGAGATAAGCGGCATTTGGATTGATCGCCTTAATCCTGCCATCCCACAGCCGCCACATTTCGAACAGGCGCTTTTGATGCCAAAGGATGTACTGCTTGCGGGCCGCTGCCTGAGGATCGAGAGTTCGTGGAAGTTCAAGTCCGCAGAAGTCGCGGAAATTCTTCTGGCAATGCTCGCAGTAACACATGCCTGAACCTGCCCATCGATTCGTGAATAGGCCATCGACCTTATATAGGCTGAAAATCTCGTCGTTGATCAGCGGCATGTACTCGAAGTTATAGGGCCCGAGCGCGCACGTAACCCATAACTCGCGGTCGGACCAGTGACGCCGTTTTGCGCCCGTCGCATCCACCGCGATCCAGTCCGGATGCGCATCATAGACGTCCTGATGAACCGCATGCGGATCGGTCCGGGCAATGACGTTCATGCCCAACTCGCGGCATCCTTTGACGAGATCGCCAAAACAATCCCTGTTACCCAACCACCTGCTTCGAAAGTGAAACGGCACCTTGGTCGGATAAAACGCGACGCAGCCCCCGGCGCTCAGGCAAGCGGCATCGGCATGAATCCGCCGAAAGTAATCGAGCCAGAACGCAGGATCGTACTGACCCGGATCGTCTTCGACAAAGGCCAGTTGCGCCCAACGCATCGGCCTGTCATACCAACTGGCCTCGGGCGCAGGCGTTTGTGCGGACAGTAGCGTGGTGGTGGCGAACGCTGTCGATGCTTGAAGGAATGTGCGGCGATCCATGCACTTGTACGTTATCGCGC
>JALYVD010000148.1 GCA_030853405.1 Acidobacteriota bacterium
TCTGGGGTTCGCTTTGACTATCTTCGATCTTATGTTCGCGGTGGTTTGTCTTGGCACGCTCGGCACTCTTGCAGTTGTTCTTGTGTTGCTACTACGGCGACGAAGCCAGTTTGCCGCTCTGATCGCGGGGAGATGTGGCCTGTGTTGTGGTCTTTACATTGCAGCGATTGTGGTGGTTTCGCTATTGTCCAGCCGCCAAGTGCTACAGGCGGGAGAGCGGCGTTGCTTTGACGATTGGTGCATTGCCGTTGAGAGCGCCCGCGTCATTGCTAACCCGGTCCGCAGTGAAGTTGAGGAGTGCTCAGTGCGAATGCGGATTTCGAGCCGGGCACGAGGTGCGAGACAACGAGAAAAAGGAGTGGCCGTCTATGTCGTCGATACTCAGGGTCACCGATATGTGGCGGCTCCAGACTCCTCGGAGGTACCGTTTGACACGCTGCTCGGTCCGGGAGAATCCATAGCGGTAACGCGACGGTTTGGAATTCCGTCTGCTGTACACGGGCTGGCACTCATCATCAGACATGAGGGATTCTATCCTGGAGCCCTGATCATCGGGGATGAACAGAGTCTGTTCCACAAGCCAGCGCTGCTGGAATTGCCCCAGAGCCGCGACTAGGAAGTGCTCGAACTGGGTTTCGAATCGGACTTACTGCCAGAATCGGACTTACTGCCAGAATCGGATTTATCGCCAGAATCGGATTTACTGCTTGACTCGGATTTCTTGCCGGAGTCGGACTTCCCGCTTGAGTCGGATTTAGCACTGGACGAAGTATCCGAATGCGCCGTTGAGCCCGATTCGGAAGAATCGGATTTCTTAGAATGAGCGTTCGACGACCCGGAGTCTTTGGCATAGTCGTTGACGTAGAATCCGCTGCCCTTAAACTGCAATGCGGGCGCGGACATCAAACGGTGCACGGAGCCACCGCAATTTTCGTGTGAAGTGAGCGGCGCGTCGGCGAACTTTTGCTTCACTTCGAACAAATTGCCGCATTTATCGCATTTGTATTCGTAGACAGGCATGAGAACTTACTTGGTCCTGGTGTCCGGAGTGACCGGCGCCTTCGTGATGATAGGGGGCGGTTGATTGACATAGGGGCGGTCGTTGCCCGCTTCCCCGCTGGTCAACTGCGCGATTGTAGTCTTTCCCGTAACCAGGTCAATCGACTGTTTTAGAAGGTTGTCTTCGGAGTTCTTCTTGGCAGTTCCGGGAATCGGCTTCCCATCCTGGTCAACATCCGGCGTATTGTCGTTTTCCGCCAGCTGCACGGACGGGGTAACGCCGGAGTCCTGGATCGCTTTGCCCGAAGGCGAATAATACTTAGCGACCGAGAGTATGACGGCGCCGCCATCCTCCATCTCGATTGTTTTGCGCAGACTCGCGTCACCGTAGGTCCGCTCTCCCACGATCTGGGCCCGTTTGTCGTCGAGAAGCGCCGCTGCCGCAATCTCAGAACCGCCGGCCGTTGCACGATCTGTAATGAGCACGAGCGGGCCCTTCCAGATCTGATCGTCGGGTTTAGCTTCGAAGTCTTTCTTTTCCGTTTTCTGGCCCTGAAGGGAAGTAATACCGCCCTTATCGAGAAAGAGATTTGCCAGCCCTATACCATTGGCGTCGTCGCCGGTAGAACAATGACGGAGATCGAGGACCATGTACTTGGCGCCCTGTTTTTTCAGGTCCTGGACCTTGGTTTTTACTTCAGATTCTCTATTACCGAGCAAACTGGTTACGTGAAGGTAGCCAACGTCGTTGGGCAAGAGCTTGGCCGTAACCTGCGGGACGGAAACAACCGTGCGCGTAAGAGTGATTTTCTGAGGATCGGGATTTTTCAAGCGCAGAATAGAGATTTCTATGGTCGAATCCGGCGCTCCCTGAAGAATTTCTTCGGCGTACGCCAAGGGCATGTCGCGCGTGGCGACTCCGTTGATGGTCTCGATAAGATCGCCGCTGCTGACGTTCGCTTTGTCGGCAGGCGAACCGGGAATCACATCGACGACGGCAACATAGCCGTAGCGTTTGGCCAGAATGAGACCAACGCCAGCGCGGCCGGCGTCATGCATTTTCTCATATTGCCGGTACTGGTCTGGACTCAGATAGCTGGCAAACGGATCAACAGATTCGAGAAGACCGTTGATTGCGCCAAGAGTGACGCTTTTCATGTCCGGTTCTTCCACGTACTCAAGCTTAATGCGCTCGAGCACCTCGGTGTAGACCTTGAGATGGCCGTACACGTCATCTGTGGCGACAGCGCGCCCGCTCCGGGCTCCTAACAAAAGCAGCACAACGACACAAGTCGAGCTACCGATAACGGTCCATTTAAAACTACTGTTCATGAAGGGATTCCGGGGCGTTAAACAAAGTATATCCAAACGAAGCCGCAGAAAGGCCTGGTTCTTCAGCGTCCTGCTAGGGATTGGACGTTTGAAGCGGGGAAGAGTTGCAAATCCCCGCTCAGGGGGCGTGCGAGTCCTTGAGTGAAGCTGAAGAGGCCAAAATGCCGTGGCTTAGGCTCAATAGAAAACCGGCTGAACTTAGCACCGTTTCCAGGTATTCGCGCTCGTTCAAGCTCGGCTTGGCCAGCAACCTGGCTTTCGTCAACTCGCGAATTTCCGTTATCGGGTTGGAGAGTTGCACGCCCAGATTGGCCAAAACTTCGGCCGCCGTCCGGCTGGAAGCCTCGGCCTCCTCCTTGGCCGCCGTAAGCTGCCGTTCGGCTTGGCGCCAGATGAACAAGTCGGTCTCGAGAGCCTGGTTTGCACGAACTAGCTCGATCGTCCGTTCCTGAACGCGAAGGTCCAGCTCGTCGCGGGATCTCCTGACCTGCCGCTCGCTTTCCCGCAATGCCGAAGTTTTCTCGTTAACAATAACCAGGAGTGTCCGCTCACGTACGCCGAGTTGCTTCATACGCCAGCCGTAAGTAGCAGCGCAGATGCCGACTGCGACGATTCCGAGCAGCACAAAAAACGCCAGTGTCTGGTAATAGTGAGGCTTCAGAGTTATCGGAACCGTGGCGCCCGGATCAGTCGAGGTTCCCCCGCCGCTTACCCGGACCCGAAACCTGTATTCGCCGTGCGGAAGGTTAGTGTAATAAGCCGCCCGGCGCGTTCCGGCTTCCGTCCAGCCTTTGTCGAAGCCCTCAAGCATGTAGCTGAACTGGACAAATTCCGGATTGGTGAATACGGGCGCCGTGAACTGAAATTCCAGTTGACCTCTGCCGGGCAGTACTATGACCGGTCTTCCGGCCGGGAAATCCGTCTGATCGGCGATCACTTTTTCAATTACGGCTGATACGGGATTCCTCTTCCCGCCTAACTGGGCTGGGGTAGTCAGGGCAAGTCCGCTCATAGTGGGAAAGGCGAGCCGCCCGTCCTTAAGTCTCCAGGCCGCGGGTTGAAAGCCTCCGTTGCATTCGCGGCTTTTGAGGCCATCAGCCGTCGAGTAGACCCTGGGCGTGACTCTTTGGATCCGGCCTTCCGCGAAGTCATTCAACTGCCGCTTGCTAACCGAAAACACGCCGCGATTGGAAGTGAACCAAAGATGCCCCGACGCGTCGTCAAGAATCGAGAACACATCGCCGTCATAGAAGCCGGTATCCGCGGTGTAGCTGGTGAAGCGTCCGTTCCGGAGCCGGTTCAGTCCTCCTCCGTTTGTGGCGAGCCAGATTGTCCCGTCGGAATCGGCGTAGACAGCTCGAACGACATCATTTGAGAGCCCGTCACGCGTTGTGTAAGCCGCGAAGCGGCCATCTTTGAGCCGGTTGACTCCGCCGCCTTCAGTGCCTATCCAGAGATCTCCCGATTTGTCTTCCGCAATGGAACGAACGAAGTTGTTCGACAAGCCGTCGCGGACCGTGTAAGTCAAAAACTGTTTTCCGTCGTAGCGGGTTAGCCCGCCACGTGTACCGATCCAAATGGAGCCTTGGCGATCCACGAAACTACACGCGACGAAATCGTCGGGAAGTCCATCTTTCGTTGTGAACGTGGTGAATCGTCCATTTTGCAAGCGCGAAAATCCGCGTTTGGTCCCGGCCCAGATATTACCGTTAAGATCCTGAGTGAGCGAGAAGACGAGACTATCGGGAAGACCTTCGCGCCCTGAATAGACGGTGACGTGGCCATCCTTCCACTGCATAAGACCGCGATCGGAGCCGATCCAGAGCCCCCCTGACCGGTCCTCCAGAATAGGAAGAATGGTATCGGAAGTGAGGCCATCAGTCTTCGACAAGGTGGTAAACATCCCTTCTCTGAAGCAGTTCAGACCGCCTCCGGCAGTGCCGGCCCAGAGATTTCCGTCGCGGTCTTCCAGAATCGATTCGACGTCCGACCCGAGCAGCCCGTCTTTTTCGGTGGAGGAGTCGAATCTGCCGTTTGCGTACCGGTTCAGGCCTCCTCCCGCCGTGCCGATCCAAAGAGATCCGGAGCCATCCTCGAAGAGAGAAAGGATGGAATCGCTGGTCAATCCGTCGTGGGTGCTGAACTTGGTGACAGCGCCAGCGGATAAACGGAACAAGCCAGCGGCGGCTGTTCCTACCCAAACAGCGCCGGTTCGGTCTACCAGCGTTGCGCGTACATCATTAGACCCGAGTAGATCGCTCGTCGCGGGTGAGAGCCGTCCTCCGGAGAACGAGTCCAAACCATGGCGCGTACCATCCATAGAGTTCCATCCTTATTTTCCGAGAGAGAAAAGACGACGTTATCGGAAAGTCCGTTCGCCTTCGTGTAGACAAGGAACTTCCCGTCCCTGAAGGCGGCTAACCCTCCGCCGTCGGTACCGATCCAGAGCGTTCCCGCCCTGCTTTGGTACAGACAAAGAATGGAATTACTGGGAAGGCCGTCGTGAGTCGTAAATGCAGTGAAGACGCCATCGCGGAAGCGGGACAGGCCCCCTCCGTTGGTTCCAATCCAAAGGTTATTTTGGTTGCCGGAGAGAAGGGCGGTTACCGTTTTATTGCGCAGGCCGGCGGTTCTGGTATCGTAGACGGTAAAGCGAAGACCGTCGAACCGTGCCAGTCCTTCTTCCGTGCCGATCCAGAGATAGCCGTCATGCGTCTGGGCCATGGCAAGAACCGAGTTCTGCGGCAAGCCTTGAGCGGTTTGCCAACCTTGGTGAATGTAGCTCGCGAGAGACCGGTTTGGATTAAGGCTGGCCTTCAGTGGGATAGCCCCTGTCAACAGGACGCCGGCGCCGGCCGCAACGGCCCAGCTTAACCGGCTCAGAGCGGCGATTCCATCGCGAAATATCGGCATGCGGAACTTCAAAGTCGGTTGCTTATCCTTAAATGCCTAATCGGCTAGTGTGCTGAGTTAGAAATTCGTTGACAAAGAAATGAGATTTCTTTATTCTGGGGTAGAAGATACTGCCGGAGGCTGCATGCGAACAGGGCGCCCGAAACAACCGCTTACTCT
>JALYVD010000294.1 GCA_030853405.1 Acidobacteriota bacterium
AGCATGTATCGTTCGCTCAAGCGTCGATGATTGTTCCCCCTCAGCGACGCGGATCACCTGAGCCGCAGGATTGTCTGGCCGCCATCGCGCGAACATGCGCTCGCATACATAGCCTGTGAAGACTGAAACAAGCGGAACATTGCCTGCCGCAGCCACATGCTGGCCCGCTGAGTCGTAGCCGACATACAACTTGCTCTGCAGGATGTGGCTCGCAAACGACGCATAGGTTCCATCGTGCACATGCAGCAGCGCGGGAGTTCCCACCCGTTCCACAAGCGCGTTCACGCGTTCGGCTTCTTCTCCGCCCGCGCCGCAGTCAATCAGAACCGGGCGCTTCCCACGAAGCAGGCTGAGCAGGACCTGGTACTCGAAATCACCTGAAATCCGCTTGTTCGCGTTCTCTCCAACACCAAAGCTTACCGTGACATCCGCGATTTTCGGCTGCGGGATGGGCGCAACGTACGGGCGCGTCCGTTCGGAATCAAAAATCTCAGACAGCCACTCAGACGTGAGTTCCGGCAAAGTGGCCTCCAGCTCTCCACCGAATGCCCGGCTCTCAAAAAAAAAGTATCGCGAGTCATCGCAAATCGGAATCAACCCGAGCTGAGTCAGTCGCGAATCGGGATCGATCACCAGGGTGCCCGGCTCGTCTACAATCGTGTGCAGCTCGAGAGCCGCCGCAAGGCGCTCGCGCAACAAACTGGACCGTCCGTAAACGACCGGTATGGACGTGATCTTAGTATCAGCCGCGAACATCTCGGCGTTCTTCGCCGGGCCAACCAGGCAGACCTCCGCATCGGGAAATCGCGCTTTGGCTGCATTCAAAGCGACACTCGTGACCGCAACGTCCGCGCCCAATGTGACTCGGGACAGGACGAACACGCGCCGGATCTCGCCTCCTGCGAAACGCCGCACCTGTCGAACTCTTCGATATCGCAGAAGCAGTTCGGCGGAATCGTAGTCGGGTAAAGCGCGCGCGATGACATGCGAAAAAAGTCTGGCGTACACCTCGCACAACGCGGGCTCAAAGAGATCGCCCAACCTCTCAACGACAACGGCGAATAGCGCGCGAGTGGCGGCCCGCGCGGTAAACGGTTCGCTTTCGTCGAGTGCCCTCTCGATTAATGCATCGAGCGCCCGCGGCGGCCACGTGCCGTTTCGCAGACACGCATCCAAGATCTCCTGGCCGAGTTCAGGCGCAGATGTACTTGCCAATGAGCGGCCTCAACTCATCCTTCGTCTTCTGCGGGACCATTTTCGGATCGGTCATAATCGCGTGCTTCAGCGCCGAGCCACACTTGCACGTCCGCTCTTCCGGCATTCTCGCGACAACATGGCGGACCAGGCTGCAAGCATTGGCGGCGTTCTTGTTCAACGTTTGAATAATTTGGTCCACGGTGACTGCGTCGTGCTCCGGGTGCCAGCAATCATAGTCCGTGACCATGGCGACTGTCACGTAACAGATCTCGGCTTCACGCGCCAACTTCGCTTCCTGCAAATTGGTCATGCCGATCACGTCCATCCCCCAACTGCGATATACATTCGACTCAGCGCGTGTGGAGAAGGCCGGTCCTTCCATGCACAAATAGGTGCCGCCGCGTTTGCTGTTGATCGAAAGCTGCCGCGCGGAAGCGTGAACAACTTCCGCAAGCTGACCGCAAATCGGATCGGAGAAGCTGATATGGCCAACGATGCCGTTGCCGAAAAAAGTGGAGACGCGGCCGTGGGTGCGGTCGAAGAACTGGTCGGGAATCACGAAGTCCAGCGGGGCGTGCTCCTCTTTCAGCGACCCGACAGCGCTCAAGGACAGAATTCTTTCAACCCCAAGCATCTTCATTCCGAAAATGTTTGCCCGGAAGTTCAACTCCGTCGGTAAGATGCGGTGCCCGCGTCCGTGCCGCGCCAAGAACGCGACCTGCTTCCCTTCAAGCCGCCCGACAATGTATGGATCTGAAGGGTCGCCGAACGGTGTTGCAAGCCTGACTTCCTCCTGTGCTTCGAATCCCGGCATGGAGTAGAGGCCGCTGCCGCCGATAATTCCGATTTCCGCTTTTTCGCTCAAATGTTGTGATTGCTCCCACTACTCTTTTAGCAGTTGCCGCGCAATCACCATGCGCTGAATCTCGCTGGTACCTTCGCCGATAGTGCAAAGTTTCACGTCGCGATAGAATTTTTCGACCGGATAATCTTTGATGAACCCGTACCCCCCGTGAATTTGCAGCGCCTCATCGGCAACCTTAACGGCCATTTCCGAAGCGAATAATTTGGCCATCGCCGATTCGCGGCTGACGCGCTTCCCGGCATCTTT
>JALYVD010000313.1 GCA_030853405.1 Acidobacteriota bacterium
TGCGCTACCAGACCACCCACGACCGCGCCTTCCACAAATGCCTCAATCAGCTTGCAAAGCTAAGAGCCGACAAGCGAAAAGAGCAAATTGGCTTCGAATCGCAAAAACGCCAACAAGCCGCGCAGGAAGCCATCGAAGTTAGCAAACAGGCCGACGAAACCCGCCGCCAGGAAGTCCATCAGGCCAAAGTTCGCCTTCTCAACTCGAAAGCCGCCCTGACGGAACTCGACGCCAACATCAAAGGAACCCTCGAAGCGAAATTCCCGGGCCATACCGCGATCCCTTTCAATGACATTAAGCCGGTTCTCGAAACTGCCATCCAGGATTTCGTCAATTACAAAACAGCCAAAGCCGCCTGATGCAGTCGAAGCATTGCTTTACGGCGCGTGGTTCGTTAAACTTAACTTCAAAGCACGCCTCCGTTTGGCGGGCTTTTGTAACCCTCTCCGTTCGAACTCTTTTCGCGCCGTCAGCGAAGCAGCAACTCAATCCTAATTTCTGCGAGGCGCGATACGTGTCACTACGTGCATTTAGAAAAGCTGGTCACACGCCTACGCTGGCGTCGGCCTTCCTGTACTTCGACGTCAGTTTCATGGTGTGGGTCATCCTTGGCCCGCTCGGCCCTTTTATCGGCGAAGCTCTCAAGCTCTCCGCCACCCAAAAAGGCTTTTTAACCGCCATCCCATTACTCGGAGGTTCCTTCTTTCGCCCTATCCTCGGCTGGAGCACGGAACGTTTCGGTGGCCGCCGCACCGGTCTGATCGGCATGGCGCTCACGCTGGTTCCGCTCGTCATCGCCTGGCAATTCGCCAATAGCTTCGCAAGCTTCCTCGGACTCGGATTACTGCTCGGAATCGCCGGCGCAAGTTTCGCCGCGGCCTTGCCCCTCGCAAGCGGCTGGTATCCGCCCGAGCACCAGGGTCTCGCCATGGGTATCGCGGGAGCCGGCAACTCCGGAACGCTAATGGCAACGCTCTTCGCCCCGCGTCTCGCCCAGGCTTTTGGCTGGCACAGCGTTTTTGGCTTCGCCGCCATTCCCGTTCTCGCGGTCTGGCTGTTCTTTTTCTTCGCGGCCAAGGACGCCCCTGCGGCCCGGCGTATCAGGAAGTGGAGCGAATACGCGTCCCTGCTCAAAATCGGCGATACCGGCTGGTTCTGCTTTCTCTACAGCCTGACATTCGGCGGCTTTGTCGGCTTGGCCAGTTATCTCTCGATCTTTTTCCACGACCAATATCACTTATCTAAAGTGCAGGCCGGCGACTTCACGACCTTTGTCGTCATCTTCGGTAGTTTTCTCCGGCCCGTCGGCGGAGTGCTCGCCGACCGCATCGGCGGTTATCGCATGTTACTGGTTCTGCTTGGCGGCGCCTGTCTTTCTCTAGCGCTAATCGGAATGTTGCCGCCGATAATGTCCGCAGCTGCCGTTCTGGCTGCCGGAATGGGAATGCTTGGGATGGGAAATGGTTCGGTTTTTCAACTGGTTCCACAACGCTTTCCGGACCGTGTCGGCATCATGACCGGGATCGTCGGAGCCGCCGGTGGCTTTGGCGGATTCCTGTTGCCCTCCGTTCTCGGTTATATGAAGGACCGCACCGGTTCCTTCGGCGCCGGGTTTGGCGTTCTGGCTTGCTGCTTTCTTGCTGGATTCATAACGCTGCTTTATCTGAAAAATGTCTGGAGAGAAACCTGGCCTACCCATGCCGCAGAACGCGCTGGCCTCATTTCGAAATCCGTCGTTCCCGAAGCAGCGATCTATACACGGACTAGCACGTGTGACGTGACTACTGTAGTCATGTCCGACACACACTGCCCATATTGCGCTTTACAGTGCGGGATGACTCTTGCCTCGGCCGCACCTTCCGAGCCGCGACCGAGAGGGAGCGGAATCACCGTCCAGACTCGCGACTTCCCCACCAATCGCGGCGGCCTGTGCCAAAAAGGCTGGACCTCCGCCGAGCTGCTCTATCACCCCGACAGGCTACAATCGCCGCTCATCAGAGACGCAAAAGGCGGCCAGTTACGGCCCGCCTCCTGGGAAGAGGCTCTCGACCGCATCGCATCGGACATCGGCGACGTGCAGCAACGCTATGGCAGGAATGCGGTAGGCGTCTTCGGCGGCGGCGGTCTCACCAACGAGAAGGCTTATCTGCTCGGAAAATTCGCCCGCGTGGCGCTGCGCACTTCGCAAATCGATTACAACGGACGCTTCTGCATGTCCTCCGCGGCGGCGGCTTCCATTAAGGCGTTCGGCATCGATCGCGGACTTCCTTTCCCTCTGGCCGACATTCCCCACGCGCAAACCATCCTGCTGGTCGGCAGCAATGCGGCCGAGACCATGCCGCTCATCATGCAGTACTTTCAAACGCAGGCGGGCAACGGTGGTTCGCTGATTGTTGTCGATCCGCGCAAAACGCCCACTGCGGCTGCCGCCACTTTGCATCTGCAAATCACTCCAGGAACCGATGTCGCGCTTGCCAACGGCCTGCTCTACATCGCCATGAAAGCTGGTTACCTCGACGAGATGTTCATTGCCACACGCACCAGCGGCTTCGAACGCGTCCGCCGCACGGTCTCCTGTTATTGGCCGGATCGGGTCGAGCGCATCACCGGCATCCCTGAAAAACAGCTCGCCGAAGCCGCTCGTCTTCTGGGCGAAGCGGCCACCGCCATGATTCTGACCGCGCGTGGTCCAGAGCAGCAGAGTAAAGGCGTTGACAACGTCCTCGGCTTCATCAATCTCGCCCTCGCGTTGGGTAAAGCGGGCAAGCCGCATTGCGGTTACGGCTGTCTCACTGGGCAAGGCAACGGTCAGGGCGGCCGCGAGCACGGTCAGAAAGCCGACCAACTCCCCGGCTATCGCAAAATCGATGACCCCGAGCATCGTTCTTACATTGCCAGCGTCTGGGGCGTTCCCGAAGAGAGCATTCCCGGGCCCGGCCGCTCCGCGTACGAAATGCTGGAGCGTCTGGGAACGGACGACGGCGTTCGCGCGCTCCTGGTCTTCGGTTCGAATTTAGCTGTCTCCGTGCCACGCGCCAAACACATTGAAGAGCGTCTGCAGTCACTTAACTTGCTGGTCGTCTCGGACCTGTTTTTATCCGAAACAGCCGCACTGGCCGATGTGGTTCTTCCCTCTACCCAGTGGGCCGAAGAAGAAGGCACCATGACGAACCTGGAAGGCCGCGTTCTCTTGCGGCAAAAGGCCCTGGAGCCCCCTTTCGGCGTTCGTTCCGATTTGCAAACCATCACCGCGTTAGCCGAGCGCCTCGGATACGGTGAGTTCTTCTCCACCGAACCGCGCGAAGTCTTCGCCGAACTCCGTCGCGCCTCTTCCGGCGGCGTGGCCGACTATTACGGCATCACCTATGAACGAATCGCGAAAGAGCAAGGCGTCTTCTGGCCGTGCCCAACGGAAGATCATCCCGGCACTCCGCGTCTGTTTTTAGATCGCTTCGGGACACCGGATGGGCGAGCCCGCTTTCATCCCGTGGATCATCGCGGTGCAGCCGAAGAACCCGATGAAGAGTATCCGCTCTACCTGACCACCGGCCGCGTGATGCAGCAGTATCAGTCCGGAACCCAGACCCGCCGCGTCCGTCAGCTCAACGACGCAGTGCCGCAGTCCTTTGTCGAAATTCATCCGTCGATGGCGCTGTCCTACGGCATTGCAGACGGCGATTCCGTTCAGCTCACAACGCGCCGGGGAACCGCAACCGTCAAAGCGCAGCTTACGCCCACCATCCGCATGGACACGCTCTTCATGCCCTTTCACTTCAATGGCCAAGGCCGCGCGAATCTGTTGACCAACCCCGCGCTGGACCCCATTTCAAAAATGCCCGAATTCAAAGTGTGTTCCGTCCGTATCGAGAAGGAAACTACCCCATGCAAATGAAGAAGAACCTCGTTGTAATCGGAAACGGCATGGCCGGCGCGCGTGCCGTCGAAGACATTCTTTCGCGCGGCGGTAATGACCTGTTCAACATCACCATGTTCGGTGATGAGCCGTACGGCAACTACAACCGCATCCTGCTCTCGAATGTGTTGAATGGCAGCCAGCAGGAAGAAGAGATCTTCTTAAATCCGATTGAGTGGTACCGCGAGAACCACATCACTCTCCACGTCGGCGTGTATGCCGAATCCATTCTTCGCAAATCGAAGTGTGTCCTCGGAGCCGACGGCACTATCGAGCCCTACGACAAGCTCATTATCGCTACGGGCAGCCGGTCCTATGTTCCGCCCATCGACGGCGTCATTATGCCCGATGGCCTGGACAAGCCCGGTGTATTCGTCTTTCGAAGCCTGGACGATTGCCGCGAGATTGCTGAATACGCCAAAGGATGCCGCGGCCGTGCGGCCATTATTGGCGGCGGTTTGCTGGGCCTGGAAGCGGCGCGCGGACTGCAGAACCACGGCGTGCAAGTGGACGTCATTCACCGCGGCGGACACTTGATGAACCAACAGCTTGATCCGCAGGCCGGGGCCATTCTGAAATCGACTATGGAACAGATGAGTATCGGCGTGCTGCTCGGAAAGAACACGACGGCGGTGCTCGGCGAAGAGCGCGTTACCGGATTGCGCTTTGCCGATGGCAGCGTCCTGGCCTGCGACATGGTGGTGATGGCCGCCGGTATCAAGCCCAATTCCGAGATTGGGGCACGCTGCGGCCTGCGAGTGCAGCGTGCCATTGTTGTCGATAACCAGATGCGCTCGCTCGATGACGGCGACATCTACGTGGTCGGCGAATGCGCGCAGCACCGCGGCCACGTCTACGGACTGGTTGCGCCGCTTTGGGAACAGGCCAAAGTGCTGGCCGATCACATCACGGGCAAGAACCCGAATGCGGCTTATCTTGGCTCGAAGGTCGCGACCAAACTGAAAGTGATGGGCGTGGAAATGGCGGCGATGGGCATCACGGAACCTGTAGACGACCGCGATGAAATCGTCCAGTTTACCGAGCCGAAAAAGGGCACTTACAAGAAGCTGATCATTCGCGATGGCAGGCTTGTTGGCGGAATTCTGTTGGGCGACATCAGCAAAGCGGCTTATCTGATGCAGGCCTTCGATCGCAATACGCCTTTACCCGAAGAGCGACTCAGCTTGCTGTTCGATCTGGGCGCGCCGTCCAAGAAAGTGACGGTCGAAGAGATGCCTGCCGATATGCAGGTCTGTAACTGCAACGGCGTCAGCAAAGGCGCGCTGATGAGCTGCGTCAAAGCCGGGAAGCGCAGTCCCAAGGCCGTCATGGAAGCCACGCGAGCCGGGATGGGCTGCGGTTCCTGCAAGAGCATGGTCAACGAGATTATCGAATTTGCCTGCGGCGGTGAACTAGAGGAAGATCCTTCCGTCCACTACTACGTGCCGGGCGTGCCGCTCGCGAAGCCGGACCTGATTCGCGCTTGCCGTGAGCAGAACCTGAAGTCTGTATCGGCTGTGTTTCTGGCGCTCGCTGGTGGTAAGGAAGATCCCGCCAGTAAGCCCGGCCTCGCTTCTCTTCTCAACACGATCTGGGCCGGTGAATACGTGCATGAGCGTGACGCTCGCTTTATAAACGAACGCATCCACGCCAATATTCAAAATGACGGAACGTTTTCGGTTGTTCCGCAAATGGCTGGCGGCGTCACAAGCCCGGATCAATTGCGGCGCATTGCCGATGTGGCCGACAAGTACAAGGTTCCGATGGTAAAGTTGACCGGCGGCCAGCGCATCGATTTACTCGGCGTCAGCAAGGATGACCTGCCGAAAATGTGGCGCGATCTTGAGATGCCTTCCGGCCACGCCTACGGCAAGAGTTACCGCACTTGTAAGAGCTGTGTCGGCACTGAGTTCTGCCGGTTCGGGGTGGGCGACAGCACATCCTTAGCGATCAAGATTGAAAACAAGTTCCAGGGCATAGACACACCCGGCAAAATCAAAATGGCTACCGCCGGGTGTCCGCGCAACTGCTCCGAAGCAATGGTGAAGGATGTCGGCGCGGTGGCCGTCGAAGGAGGTAAATGGGAGATCTATATCGGCGGCGCGGCTGGCGCGCATATTCGTAAAGGCGACATCTTATGCGTGGTGGATAGTTATGAAGATGTTATGAAGTATGCGGCCCGTTTCATTCAGTACTATCGTGAAAACGCCAAATATCTTGAGCGCACTTACGGCTTTGTCGAGCGCCTCGGCATCGAGAAGATCCGGTCCATCGTGATGGATGACAGCGACGGAATAGCCGCCCGGTTGGATACGGCTATAGAGGCTTCGATTGCGGCGTATCAAGACCCCTGGAAAGAGTCGTACACTTCGGCCCCTCCCACTCACTTTGCTTCCCTTCTTCCGGTGATCCAATGACAGCTTGCGATTTAGATATGATTCTCGGCCCCCTCGGCGACATCCCTCCGGGCGAAGGCCGCAATTTTGAAGTGGCGGGTGAACGCGTAGCGGTCTTCCACACGCGAACCGGCGGAGTGTTCGCCGTACAGGCAACGTGCCCCCACAAAGGCGGCCCGCTCGCCGATGGACTGGTAGGAGGGACAACCGTGATCTGTCCCCTACACTCCTGGAAGTTCGATCTAACATCGGGCGAGCCCATCATGGGCTCCTGCCGTCTCAAGACTTACACGGTGCGGCTGGATGAACAGCAGCGGATCGTGCTAACTCTACGCGTCGGCGAGATGCAAGAGGCGGTTATGTAGGCACTCCTTATACTTGTGTCGATGAAAAGCATTCGATGGGGTGTATGGATCTTCGTACTCGCGTTTCTGGTGCGGCTTGCCTTCGTGGTGGTCTTCCATCCCTACCGGGATTCGACTCGATATGAACTGGAGCGCACGGCCATTTCATTGGCCCACACGGGTGTTTACGGCAATCCATACGCGATTCCGACTGGGCCCACGGCACACGTATCGCCCGGATACACGCTCTTATTAGCCGGTCTGTTCCGGGTCT
>JALYVD010000315.1 GCA_030853405.1 Acidobacteriota bacterium
AGACCCGGAACAGACCGGCTAATAAGAGCGTGTATCCGGGCGATACGTGTGCCGTGGGCCCAGTCGGAATCGCGTATGGATTGCCGTAAACACCCGTGTGGGCCAATGAAATGGCCGTGCGCTCCAGCTCATATCGAGTCAAATCCCGGTAGGGGTGAAAGGCCACCACGAAGGCAAGCCGCACCAGAAACGCGAGTAAGAATATCCATACACCCCATCGAATCTTTTTCATCGACACAAGTATAAGGAGCATCTACATAACCGAGCAAAAGCACTCAATTTGTTGGATCATAGTAGTGAGCTATGGCGAGTAATCCGATCTATCTGGAAATCGTGGAGTTCTTCGCCTCTGGCACGACGCCGCAAGCAGTTGCTGAATTCCAGCCATCAGCGGCGGCGCAACAACGCGCTCTCGAGTTGCTTGAATTGGCGAAACAGGATCAGTTGACCCCTGAGCAGGAATCGGAGTTGGAGCATTTCACGGAGTTGGAGCACATCCTGCGCATGACCAAAGCCCGTGCCCGGCAGATCCTCGCCGCCCAGCAGTGAACTGGCCCGAAGCTGTTCGCAAGCTGGTTGAGTCGCGGGCCTTCGGTAGATGCGAGTATTGCTTGCTCGATCAAGTGGATACGGGCTTGCCGCACGAAATCGATCATGTAATCAGCCGTAAGCATCAAGGGACTGGTGACCCCCAAAACTTAGCGTTTGCCTGCTATCTGTGCAATCGGTACAAAGGAAGCGATATCGCCTCGATTAATCCTGGAATGGGTGAGTTGGTGCGCTTGTTTCATCCCCGGCGGGATCATTGGGTTGAGCATTTTCGTATTGTTGGTCCTATCATCGAACCGCTGACGAACATTGGAGCCGCTACTTCGCATTTGCTGCGCTTCAATATCCCGGCTCGGGTCGTGGAGCGACAACTGCTTCAGAATATGGAGCGTTATCCCAGGACGTGAGAGGAAACAGTAAAGGGTCTGTAACTCTACATCGCCGGCTCTTGCATTTCGGCAACGCGCAGAGTCAGCACAATCCGCTGCTGTTCATCCAGCCGCACGGCGTAAGTCTTGAGACGGCAGGAGCCCACTACGCGCTCACCCGCCCATCTCGAAATTTGCACCCCTCGCCGGAAGGTATGTCGTTTAGGCATGCGCAGATTTAGGCGGGTGGTTATAAAAAACGTTCAGTCGTTCATACCAATCTTTCAGTTCCTGATGGTTGGCATGATTCCCTGCACCCGTTAACGAAGTGTGAGCATCGAAAGGCACGGTCCAGACTGGCTTCTCCAAGTTGTTGGTTTTCAGGGCTCTCCGCAGGAATTCGTGAAAACCAGCTGATCATTGAGGATTTCAGCGAGTCGGAGTTTTCGGCTACGCTCAGAGATTGACGCACAAAGAATGGACGGCGATTCTGGCTTGGCCGGGGTATCGGGTATATCGGCACGAGTTGGACGAAGAGGCGAAGACGTTGAAGTTATGGGTGCGGCGCAAGCCGGTCCACAAGGGGTTTGAGTGCAGCGGATGCGGCCGCGGGCTGCATGCGGTTCACGATTTGCGGGAGCGGGAGATCCGCGATCTGCCGTGGAGCATATATCGCGCGACCGTGGTTGTGGAAGTGCATCGTTTGCGATGCCCGGAATGCGGGGTCCGGGTGGAAAGGATCGAGCAGTTGCCTTCCAAGGCGCCGTTCAGCAAACGGTTCGAAGAGATTGTCGGACAAGCCTGCGAGAGCGCGGCCGCCAGTCAGGTGGCGCGGCGATTTCAATTGCCCGAGACCACGGTGCGGGCGATCGATATGCGCTATCTCGAACGGTGGGACCGGAACCGCCGCAAGCCGGCGTTAAAGCAGATGGGAGTGGATGAGATTTATCGAGGGAAGAAGGACAAGTTCCTAACGGTAGTGAGCAACCTTGAAACCGGCGAGCCGTTATGGTTCGGGGTGGAACGGAAAAAGGAAACGCTGGACGAGTTCTTCCGAACCCAATTGAGGAGCGGGCAGCGCAAACGCATCGAGGCGGCGTGTGTGGATATGTGGGAGCCGTTCCGCCGCAGCCTGGAGAAGTGGGTTCCAGGGTGCCGCATCGTCTATGACAAGTTCCACATCATCCAGCACGCCAACGACGCGGTGGACGAGGTAAGGCGGGCAGAGTTCTTCCGCAGAGGACGCAAGATGCGGGATCTGATCAAAGGAAAGAAATGGCTGCTGTTAAGCCGCTGGAAGAACTTGGCGCCGAGGCAACGTGGCGTGCTGAACCGGCTCTTCGAGATGAACCGGCGGGTATTCAAAGCTTACATGCTGAAAGAGAGTCTGGAAAGGCTTTGGGACTACCGTTACGAGCGAGCCATGCTCAACTATCTACAGAAGTGGATCGATCAATTACGGTGGCAGCGTCTGCCCTCGTTTCAGAAGCTCGCCGAGATGTTGCTCAAACACCTTGAGGGGATTCTGAACTACTGCCGGACCAAGGTGCGCTTCGGAGTCGTGGAAGCTATCAATGGCAACATCCGCATGCTCATTAACCGCGGGCGCGGCTATAAGAACATGACTTACTTGCTGCTGAAAGCGACGCGCATGGCCGTGACGAACACTGAATACGTCGCTTTTCAGAAAACCAGAAAGGCCGCCTAGAATGCTCCTTCTACGAATTCCTGCGGAGAGCTGTTTTCAGTAACAAACGGTTGTCCATGGGCGTGTTGCGCGGACCCACTAGCGCTTGGCTGCTGAAATTTGAATTCTGCATTTCCCAACCAATGAGATCTCCTCGCTGAAGCGTTACTGTCTTCCCATTTTGATCGCGAATCCACAAGGCTCCTGCGGTCGTATCCAGTGCAATATTCCTGTTCAGAATGAGGCGTTAAAGCCTGAAGGAACGGGAGGCATTTTCCCTCTTCCACCACTCCCACTTCTACTTCCACTTCCCCCACCCGCTGTCGCGCCTGGAATCAGCTTCCAGCCAACAAACGCGATTGCTAGACCGACAACGAAGGTGAGGTTCACAGGGCTTCTATGAGAAACCAACCCAAAAAAAGCAATTACTGCTCCGATCACAATGACTAAGACTCTTGCCAAAATAATCCTCCCGAGAGTGACCATTCTGGCATACTCGGTCTGAGCAGCACCTACTATTGTTCACGTTCGTTGTAGTGACTCTACATAACCGCCTCTTGCATCTCGCCGACGCGTAGAGTTAGCACGATCCGCTGCTGTTCATCCAGCCGCACTGCGTAAGTCTTAAGACGGCAGGAGCCCATGATGGGCTCGCCCGATGTTAGATCGAACTTCCAGGAGTGCAGGGGACAGATCACGGTTGTCCCTCCTACCAGTCCATCGGCGAGCGGGCCGCCTTTGTGAGGGCACGTCGCCTGGACGGCGAATACTCCACCGGTGCGCGTGTGGAAGACCGCCACGCGCTCACCCGCTACTTCGAAGTTGCGGCCTTCGCCGGGAGGTATGTCGCTGAGGGGTCCGAGAATCATATCTAAATCGCAAGCTGTCATTGGATCACCGGAAGAAGGGAAGCAAAGTGAGTAGGAGGAGCCGAAGTATACGACTCTTTCCAGGGGTCTTGGTACGCCGCAATCGACGCCTCTATGGC
>JALYVD010000327.1 GCA_030853405.1 Acidobacteriota bacterium
AGGCTGGCGTTCCCGGCGTTCTTGTTCCTGCACGCTTTGGAACCCTCCAAAGCACCATTTCGCCTCCGACAGGGCTACTTGGTGTTGGCATCGGCGGCGATAGCGCACCTCGCATGATCGCGTTTCAGGGTAGGATCGAATTCTGAACTTGGTAGGTGCAGAAGGGCAGAGATCATGCAGCAACTTGGCCGACTCGTATTAATGATGGATGAGGATCGATGTCGGAATTAACCATTTTTCAAACTGCGGTCTCTCAAAAAGACAACTTTACTGCCGCTTGCATGACGCGAGCGGGTGCGGCACTCACGACGTTTCCGAAGGTTGTGCTGCCGAGGTTGCCATCAACTGAGGCCGGTCCACTGAACTGCGCATGATTGAAGATGTTGAATGCTTCGATTTGGAACAGCAAGACCTTGGACTCCGTGATCGGTAAGCTCTTCGCTACGGCCATATCGAAGCGTTTATCGTGAAAGCACCTGTATCAAAGTAGTTCTGCCCGTTCTGGCGCCGGACACAGCTGCGGATTGGGACTCCGCCTTTATTCCTATCCCTCTGATGCAGCAATGCTGGGCGATATAGGAGAGCACTGAGCGTTCCATGTCTTACGGCAGACTAGTCGGTTTCATAATCCTAAGGAGGGGCCGTCCACCGACATTTTCCAGCGGGAAGTAAACCAGGTGCGTCACCGGGTCCACGGCGACCGTATGAGCATGGGGCATCTCGAATTGCCCAAGTAAGCGCACCGCTCCATCTCGTTCCTGAAAAACCGAAACATTACCAGACTCGGCTGAAACGTAAAGGCGTTTGAGTCCAGGATCGAAGGCAAGCACGTCGGGATCGTCACCTACTTGCTGGACAGTAAGGAGCTTCATCGTCTTCAGGTCGAATACTGCGAGTGAGTGGTTCTCCTCGCCGGCGATGAAAGCGAGGCGGCTGTCCAGATCGAGCGCGATGCCGTGGGGGTTCCTGATTCCAGGGAGCGGGGATCGCGAGACGATCTTCATGGAAGCTGGATCAATCGAGACGAGATCGTTCTTACCGTGCACGGCGACCAAAATGTGCCCCGAGTCGGGGTCGTAGACAGTGTTGCCCGCACCGCCGCCAAGCGGGATGCTCGCCAAAAGTTTATTGTTTGCCGTATCGATAACAGCATCGACGCCGCCGTGTTCATCCGAAACGAAGATCCGCTTGGCCGCTGGAGAATATGCGAGTCCGTCTGGGTAAGTCACAGGACCGCTCGTTCCGAGAATCTTGAGCGTTTGCATGTCCACTGCGGCAACCTTCCGATCACCGGTGACAGAGGCGTAGACGCGCCCGATCTCCGGCACCGCGAGGACGCCATGCACCCGCATAAAGCCATCCAGATTCGCAACGACTTGCTGAGTTTTGGTGTCGAAGACTATGAGCTGATTGGCGTTCATGTGCGAGATGTACAGCTGCCCATGCTCCGCATCGAGGCTCTGATAATCGAAGCGGACGGCAGGACCCGGCATCGGAACGTCTGCAATTTCCGTCAGAACACCCCCAAAACTCGTACCAGCTTTTGCACTTTGTGAGAAAGCAATGGATGCAGTAAAGATCAAAGCCAGGACTGCGGCCGTAAAGCTCTTCTGCGAGTTGCCGATCATCACTGCCATTGAGAAGCCTTTGCGTGTGGCGCGTTTAGAACTCCAATCGAGTTGTGAAGCAGCTCTTGTCAAGCCGAAGGTTTCTCCAGTAACATGCATCTGTTATGAAAATAACATCTCGGCATGAGGGTTCGCCATGGCTTCTGCTGGTTTTTACCCTTCCGTCGAGCAAGGCAAGTCAGCGAGTCGGGATTTGGAGGAAACTTCAGAAGATCGGCTCTATACCCCTTCACAAGGCTGGTTACGTGCTCCCGAACACCGCAGAAAATTTGGAACGATTCGAGTGGCTTGCAGCGGAGATCAAAGGCTTCGATGGAGAGGCATCCGTTTTAGTCATCGAGAGCATTGACGATGTTCCGCCAAGAACTCTCGAAGAGCAGTTCCGTCAAGTCCGAGCCGGTGACTATGCCGGATTGATCGAGGAGCTCGGGAAGCTCAAGCCCACGGCCAAAGGAGTTTCAGCTCAACTCCCCCGGCTAAGGCGACGCTACGAGGAGATCGCAGCCATCGACTTCTTCGAGAGCCCACTTCGCCGGCAAACGGATGAGGCTCTGAAACTCGCTGAGGAACCCCGAGATCGAAGCGCGAAGCACCGGACAGCCAAGGCCGTAAAAAGTGAGTTCCAAGGGCGCACATGGTTGACCCGTCCGCGCCCTGGAATTGACCGGGTTTCCTCCGCATGGCTCATCTGCGGCTTCATCGACCCAAGAGCATCCTTCGCTTTCGGGAGTGATGCGGCAACACGTCCAGATGCAGTCCCCTTCGATATGTTCCAGGCCGGGGGCTTTGGCCATGAGGGAGACCAGTGTACCTTCGAAACCCTTTGTCTGGCTTTTGCTGTGACAGACTCAAAGGTTCAGCTTCTCGCTCAGGCAATCCACGACGCTGATCTTGAGGACAATAAATTCGGACGATCAGAGGGTCACACCATGAACCAGATTCTCAAAGGCTGGGCCACGCAGGACATAGCCGATGACGAGTTGCTCCGCAGAGGCATGGACCTTATCGCGGGGCTTTACCACTCCATGCAGTAACCGGAGCAACGACTGAGGCACGACCGTTCGCGAATGAAAGAAGTAAAGATGAAACAGCGAAAACGCCTCATTAGCGCATCTCTAGCCTTGCTCTTTATCGGAGCATTGTTGGCTGGTTTCCTGAAATGGCGCGGCTTTCGGGCCACATCCACACCGACAGCTTACGAGATCGTCATTGCAAGACAGGTACGTGACTTTGCCATACCACGAGCAGAGCACCGTAAGAAAGATCCGGTCGCAGGCGATTCGCTCGCGATCAAACAGGGCCGCGAAATCTTCTTAGCCCAATGCGCGACCTGTCATGGAGTGGATGCGCGAGGGCGAACGCCCATAGGAGCGAATGTCTATCCTCGGGTCCCAGATTTACATGGAGACTCAACCCAGAACCTTTCCGACGGCGATATCCACTATTTTATCGAGAACGGCATCCAGCTTTCCGGTATGCCTGCGCTGACAAGCCCGCGCAACGAAGTCGCTGCGGAGAGTTGGAAGGTGGTCGCTTATATCCGGAATTTCCGGCCGCTTACATCCCGCGAACAAGTCGTCGCAACCAGCACGTCGGCGTCAGCGCACTACACCGGCTCACAATCCTGCCAGAAGTGCCACGCCGATATCTACGACCGCTGGAAGAAGACGCCGATGGCGAACGTGATCCGCGATCCGCGAGAGCATCCAGACGCGATCATTCCCGACCTCAACAC
>JALYVD010000365.1 GCA_030853405.1 Acidobacteriota bacterium
CGCTCTAACTCCGAAATCCGTCTTTGCAACCGCGCGATCTCGTGCTCCTGCGGACCGTTGTCCACTTTCTCCGGCGCCGGTGGAGCGCCCTGACTTCCTTTTCCCGCAGCTTTCCAGGCATATAAAACTTGTGTCGAATGCCCAGTTCCCGAGCTATCGCCGTCGGACTCTCACCGGCCACCATCCGGTCCACTGCGGCGCGCTTGAACTCCGGACTGTACTTGCTCCACCTCGGCCCACCTGCTTGCTTGAACACTTCCTTCTCCTCTCGCTGAAAGTGTCCCCAAACTCCCTTGTCTCATTTTTTCACCGCAGGCCAGCGCCGTGTGCGCGAAGAACTCGCCGCCCGCCACATCGATATCCTCGAACTCAAAGCCGCCTGTCAGACGGCTATTCTGTGCAAAAAGAATGGCATCCCCCCTGAATTAATGCTCCTAGCCACTGATTCACTCCCAGCTGATTCACTCCCAGCTGACTCACTCCCAACCCAACCGGAACCACCCAAATCGCCGATTGAGCTTTGAGGCGGAGTCCTATGCCGCGCCATCCAAGGGCGGTGGTGGATTTCACCTACTGGGATTCTGCTATCTAACTGAAATTAAGCGACTTATTTCTTATGTACTGCGTCTAACGAGCAGAGGAAATGACGATGACAGGGCTATGGAAGAACAGCTGGCGGGTGGGCATTGTACTGCTTGCGGCGTCGGTGGCCGCCTTCGCCCAAACGAGCATGAACACGGGGCAGAATGGCGACACGAGGGAGATGGCTTCGCCCGGCGCGGTCAACTATATTGAGGGGCAAGTGACGCTGGATGGTCAGCCGCTTGCCATCCACTCGGCGGGATCAACGGTGGTTGGGCTGAATCAGCCGTTGGACACCTCGGATGGGTATGCGGAAGTGCTGTTGACGCCCGGTGCGTTTCTGCGAATTGGTCATAACAGCCAGGTTCGATTGCTGTCGGCGGGGCTCGCCGGGGTTCAGATGCAGTTGGATCGCGGTGAGGCGATGGTCGAGGTAGCGGACTTGGTGAAGGGATCCAGGCTGGACGTTGCGATGGGCAATGCCGCGACGCGGATCGAGAAGAACGGCTTGTATGATTTCGATGCTAATCAACACGCAGTGCGGGTCCTTGACGGCGAGGCCACAGTAACGGAAGGCTCCCGCTCCATTACGTTGAAGAAGCACAATGAAGTGCTGCTGGCGAGCGACAAGCCGCTGAAGAAACGCAGCTTCGACCTGAAGCCGGCGGAAGCCGAACCGCTCTATGTCTGGAGCAGGGTGCGGAGCGAGGCTGAGTCCGAAGAGAACGTGCATATGGCCAATACGATCGCGGCTGGGGGCGGTTGGAACGGCGCGGGCTGGTATTGGGACCCTACGTGGGGCGACTACGCGTTCATGCCTGCATGGGGAATGTTTGGCGGTCCGTTTGGATTTGGGTACTATTCACCCGGAGTTGTGATTGGAGCGCCTTGGGG
Source organism: Acidobacteriota bacterium (assembly GCA_030853405.1). Taxonomy (GTDB): domain Bacteria; phylum Acidobacteriota; class Terriglobia; order Bryobacterales; family Bryobacteraceae; genus Bog-105. Next base: position 1,477 of record JALYVD010000365.1, read on the forward strand.
CTACTACGGCGGCTATGGCTTCCGTGGACACCGCGGCTGGGATCATGACGGAGACTGGCATCGAGGCGGGGATCACGACGGAGACGGGCATCGTGGATACCACGGTGGTGGTTGGCACGGCGGTTATCACGGCGGCCATCAGGGCGGTCTTCCCGCCGGTGGCTTGCACGGCGGTTATCACGGGGGGTATCACGGGGGACACGTTGGAGCTTTCCACGGTGGCGGTTTCCACAGCGCGGGCGGCGGTTTCCACGGTGGTGGTTTCCATAGTGCTGGCGGCGGTTCCCGCGCAGGCGTCGGGCGGCGGTAAAGACCGCCCTGTTGGTTTGGGGGCTCCGAAGTTATCTACGCCATCAATGCTGAAGCGTCGGACTCGGAGCCTTCCAGGTTCGTCCATCTGCGTAGTAGAGGACGATCTCTGGATTTCCTTTTTCCGTTTTGAACTCTCCACGGATATTGCCGTTCGCGTCTACCATGACGAATCGTTCGGCGCGGATCTCGCTAGGCGCGGATTTTTCAGGAGTACTGGGAGGCTCGATGTGCGCCGTTTGAGCATGCACCACCGGTGATGAAAGAAAAGTTTGTGAGGCGAATCCGCCGGCGAATCCAGCCGCAATAGCGCAGAGAGTAGTTATTAGAAGTGGTTTCATTCCATAGCTCCTGTTATAAGAACGGCGCGCCCTGAATTTCCTGCGATTTTCCTGATACGCTCTGAATGTTGGCTGAGGAACTACAGGACCTATACGACAGTTCGGGGGCGGCCGATTTCGGGATTGTCTACCGCGAGTTCACCGGAATTCTGGCGCAGGCATGTGCGTCCTATCTCACGCCCAATGCGGCGGAAACGGAACGGCTGGCGTTCTATCGTTCGTTGAAGACCCGGGATCTAGTTCTCGCTCGTGCTTGTCTCGCCGGAAACAGGGAAGCATGGGAGCGTCTGGTTAGGGATTATCGTCACAAGCTGTTCTTGATGTCCTGCGGCATTGCTAAAGATGAGGGCGCCGCGCGCGAACTGGCCGACTCGCTATTCGCGCAATTGTTTGGTCTTCGCGAACGGCGCGATGGAAACCGGTCCTCGAAGCTGGCTTACTATACGGGCCGCGCTTCACTCGAATGCTGGCTGCGTGCGGTGATAGCGCAGGAGTACGTCAATCGTTTTCGCAGTCAGCGCAAATTTGTTGGCCTTGAATGTGCGGAGCCGAGTTATGACGCGGGAGAACGCGCCGCTGCAGACCCGGTGTCGAGTGAGGCGCTAGATGCCGCCTTAGGTGAGCTCAATGCGGAGCGGAGATTTTTGTTGGCGGCTTACTATCTTGATGAGCGGAGTCTGGCGGAGTTGGGCCGGATTTTGATGCTGCATGAAACCACGGTTGGACGCCGCCTGGACAAGACGCTGAAGACGGTGCGCAAGAGAACGCTTCACCATCTGAGGCGTTTGGGTTTGAGCATGAAGGCCGCCGAGGAAGCTCTGGATTGCGACATGCGGGAACTAGCCGTGGACGTGCGAAGCCGGTTGCTGATGACTGGCGAGGCTTTGAGGGCGGACTGATGCGCCATGTTCTTAAATCGGCGCTACTGCGGATGAACGGCGGCAAGTGGTTGGAGCATCCCACGGCGGATATGCTGGCTGCTTTCAGCCGGAATGCGGTCCGGACTCAAGAGCGGGATTGTGTTCTGGAACATTTAGCTCGATGCCAGGCCTGCCGTGAGTGCATCGCGATTATTTCTGACAATGTCACACATTCACGGCGCAGAGTTTTACCCTGGAAGACCGCTTGTGGAGTGGCTGCCAGCTTGTGTGCGCTGGCGGTTTTTCTGCATTTCCGTCCGTATCATTCAGCGGCTTCAACAGCGCCCGTACCGGTCCTTACGGCGGCTCTTAAAAACGCCGCAGCGGGACACACCGCGCCTGAAGTTCGTGAGATTGCAGTCGTCTGGAGGTTTCGCCAAACCAGTGCAACGCCAGTGCTCCAGAAATCCGACGATGGCGGAAAGTCCTGGAAACCCGTCACGCTGGATCGAAATTTTCGAATTCAGTCGCTTGCCTGGAACGGGGTGACCGCGTGGGCCCGTGGTGAGGATGGTGGAATTCTGGAGTCTCGCGATGCGGGATCGCACTGGACGCCGCTTTCCTTTTCCCCTCACGAATTGTTTACAGATGCGGCGGTCAGAACAGGAGGTTCTGGTACGCTGACCGTCATTACGGCGGCGGGCGGCCGCTGGAGCAGAGTGAACGGCGTCTGGCGTGGATCGGGGCCAACCCACTGATGTCGTTAGAACGCGTAGGTGAAGAACAGATACGAGATATTGTAGGCACTGCCCTTGCTAGCCTTCTTCACGAAATCGCCCGGAAACAGGTGACCATAACCAACGCCGCTGGTCAGGTATTTGGTTACTTTGAAGGTGCCCGTTCCTTCCCATTCTTTTCCGAGGTGACTCCCGTCCGCTCCGGAAACATTGCGGACCACGGCGCTGCCGGAGCCGTTGTACAGGGCGTCACGCGAACTCGCCAGATTCAAGTTGTGGAACACGGTCGAGACCATTAGCCTCTTAGTGGGTTTCACTTCAAGCCCCAACTTCTCATCTTGGAGATTCTGCCAGCCGAAGAGGTCTGCGATTCCGTAGAGGCCGTGGTTGGAAGGATAGATCTGATCGAAGGTGTTGATGGTTCCGTCATGCGGATTGTTGTCACCGCTTGCGTAGGCGTAATCTCCGTAAATGCGCGGTTTCAGCGCGGTATTCGACCACGTATAACCCAAGTCGAAGTTCATCGCGTAAGCACTCACTGAATCGCTGCCGATGGATCCGAATTGCCGAAGGAGATGTGCTTCGTAGTCAAGGCGATCTTTAGCCGGGCGGGCGATTCGGATAGCCAGTGTCTTGGTACTGCGCCGTGCAGCTAACCCTTCTTCGGTCTTGAATCCGGCCCCCAGATGCCAAAGGAGATATGGCTCGATCGTAGCGCCCGGCAGTATGTGGCTGATAGTTCCGTATAGTCCATGCAGGTCGTCTCCCGCCTTGCTGTGATCGAACGGCCCGTCAACGGCATTCACCAGTGAGGCGCTGAATGCGTCTACGCGTACATTGCCGTAATTGAGATCCGCGCGAACGGCGTCGAATGTCCGCGGCGTATTGATCCAGTTCGAAATTCCAAGGATTCGCTGATCGCCGAAATTGAGTTCCTGACGGCCGGCCCGGACTGCGAAACGGCCTTTCTCGGAATCCCCGAGTTCGACGAAAGCCTGCCGGAGATCGAAAGTGTCCTGGTAAGGATAAGCGTCGGGAATGGCGTCGTTGCCGAGTACGCGCGAGTCCTCCGTTTGCGCGAATACGCGGAACCAGGAAAACCGCATATCCATGTTCAATTGGAAGCGGCTCAATAGGTAGCCCTGGTTGTTTCCGGTTGTGTAAGAGCCGCCTTCATAGCCTTCCGCGCGAACGCGATATTCTCCCGATAAGCGAAGCCAGGAGGGTAGTTCGTTGTTGACCGGAGCCAGAATGCTTCCCTCGGCGGGTGGTGCGTTCGATTGCCCCCAGACTAAAGCGGGCGCGATCAACAAAAGGCAAAGAAAATGTTTCAGCGAAAGAACCTCGGTTTCAATAGGAGAGCAGAATTCGACGTACTGGGTCAATCCAACCAGGGATTTAACTTTCGCCCGACCTAACGGATGGCTTACTTCTCAATCTTATGGTGGATTGCCAAGTCCTTCAATAAAATGTTTTGATAGCGTGTACGCAGAAACCAGCCAACATCATCAGCCCATTTGCGGAGCGCAGGTATCCCTTGAGGCAGACATGTCACATCCCGGGATGAAGCCTATCTTTGCGGAGGCGTCCGCGCAAGGCGGCTGAGGATCAAGTCCCAGTCACCGTCCGGGAGAAGTAGTACAGTTAAGCACCGCGCCTTCGGATTCGATTGATTTGCTGAATGTGATGTGCTGAAATGGCCGATTTTGGGCCCGCTGCTCAAATGGCGTCTCGGGCGGATCTTTTCCCAGGTTCCGGATTTCTGGTTAGCCTTGTGATGATCCTGCATAGATTACTCGGACCGGCGCTTTCGCCCAAAAATCTTGCGACTACGCTGACCTGGGTTCATTCCCGGGACCTGCTACTGTTTTCAACGCCATTTTTGGGAGTGGGATTCCTCTGGTTTATGGGAATGAAACGTAAGAGGCTGCGACGTTTGGGGTGGTCCGCCGTTTATCGGTGAAATAGATTTCGACGGCAACGGCCGCCGGACCCACAATGGCAAGAGCGTAATACGGTGCGTGGACGTTTTCAGCGAGGCGGAGAATCATCTCGGCTACCGCCACCAGCACCGCAACAAGATACTGGCCCCAACGGGTCTTCACGGTTGTCTTCGGATCCGTAATCATGAAGAATATGAAGAGCTGATACATGGGCCCGGTGATCGGCGCGACTTCCGCGAGGAAAGAATGACCGGTGAACAGGGTGCGGACAAAGGACAGAATCACGAACGAGACGATGTAGGTGGCCGTGATATGGAAGCGCTTTACTCGGTAAACGATTGCAGCGCCAAGCACCCAAACGATCAGCATCGGCCAGACGGAGTTTCCCCATTGAATGCTGAGGGTCGCGACGTATTCGGGAACGAGAAGCAGCATGACGCTGATGCCCAAATTAGACGGGTTCCATAGGTGGCGGCCGCGCCAACGTATCACGTACTTCGACGTGATTGCAATCGCGCTGCAGAGCGCGTAGGGCCAGAAAACGGGAGAGCGGACGAGTATTCCAACGCTGATTCCAGTGATATAGGCGCTCGCGAGGTTCGGGAACTTGCGATAAATGAGCAGCGTGAGCGCGATCTCGAAGCCCATTGCCGCGGCGATGGCAAGCGCGGTTCGGGAGAAGCTTTCAAGCAATCCGAAGGACAGATTGCCGGCGAGCAGAATTAGCGTTATGAATACCGGCGGAAGATAGCGATTGTTACCGCTGAAAAAACGAGTGAGCGGCCCGGCGTCAGTTCTTTCGCTCACGCGGGTTCCACTATCTTATGGATGCGGTCTAATTCGGGCGACGCGATTTTCTGAACGCGTCCGGACGGCCAGCGAATTTCGACATGGTCGATGGCGGTTACTTTTCCCAGTCCGAAATGTAAGCGGCGCGAATTCTGCGAACAAAAGCCGCTTCCGCCGGAGACTTCCTGCACCTGCTCTTGCCCGTTCCAAAAGACGCGCACCTCGGCGCCTATCGCGCTGCGATTGCTATGCGTGCCGGTCAAGCTGAATTCTATCCATTTGTTCTGTGGATCGACGTGGTTCTTGTAAAGAAGAACAGGGCCCTTCTGATTCGCGACGACTGCATCTAGGGCCCCGCTATTGTTGAAATCGGCGAGAGCTATGGCTCGACCGTCGAAGCGGTCGGTTACGCCGGCCATCTGCGAAACTTCCTTGAACTGGCCGGAGCCGTCGTTGATCCAGACGCGCTTCTGCTGATAACCGGAGAGACTGCGGCCCTTGAGAGGAGGCCAGTTCGCGGCATCGGAAATAATGGCGCGGTTGCCGCCCGCTACCTTCGAATAGTCATACCAGTAGCTGTGATCCGGATCGAGCGAAACGTTGCCGTTCACTTGATAAATATCAAGAAAGCCGTCATTGTTCAGATCGCCGAATTGTGCGCCGAAAGCCCAGCCGCCAAGCTCGACACCCATCGAGTTCGCAACGTTTTCAAATTTCACATCGCCGCTAGAAGAGCCGGGTTTTGGCATCCAGAGATTATTGCCCTGCACGAGCACGCCCTCTTCGGCTATGTTCGAAACGAAGATACCGTAGCGGCCCTGATTGAGGATATCGCCGACGGCCGCAGTCATGCCGCTCTTAGGGGCGTAGCCGACGCCGCTTTCTTTACCGGCCTCGCGGAAGTGCTTACCACCTTCGTTCAGATAGAGTTCGGAAACGCCGTAATCGTTCGCGACGAAGAGATCGGGGTAACCGGTTCCGCGGAGATCGGCGGCAACGGACGCGAGCGACCAACGCCGTGAACTGA
>JALYVD010000378.1 GCA_030853405.1 Acidobacteriota bacterium
GATGGAGTCGTCCTCGAGGAGGTGCTCGATAGGGCGCAGGAACGGGATAATTAGCCGGAGTGGGCCGTTACGCAAGGGCTCCCTCCTGCGTTCGGAGGTTTTGATTAGAGTTCGCATGAAGGGCGGATTTGGCCCTTCTGCATAACAAGGACAGGCCCGCAGTGAAGCGGCAGTCAGGGCTGGCAGGTACTGCGACCGGTTTACCGGCGCGAAGCGGCCTTGACGGTCGTGGGAACGTAGGGCAGGTTTTGGGCTGGATCATCCGGATACCTCCGGAGTTGGAAACGTGCGGCTAGATTGAGAAAGGGTCTCCGTGGTGGAGAAAGGGAACCCGGAGAGGGGAAGAGAACTGTCTACAACGTCAGAACATTGTGATTGCCCGCAGCCGCAACTTCGAGAGCGCGCTTGGCCATAGTCTGCCCCCGCACCTCGCTGAAATCGGGGACTGAAGGTCCCGCTTCGGTCTCCTCGGGAATTGCGGCGACAGTCGGACTGAACTTTTCGGGCTCATTGAGGAATTGCACCGCTTCCGCCAGATGCCTCAAGCCGAAAACTTGGACTCCTTCCGCGACTGCGGCTTCGGCGGCGTTTTCGGCGGGTAGAATCAGGCTTCGAATACCCTTCCGAGCCGCGCACACGGCAATGGATAGGGCGCCTCGAACGGCCTTATGCTCCCGTCCAAAGAGAGCTCCCCGACGATCAGGTAATCGCTTGCCTGGCGCACGACGCCCATTGCGCCCAGAATTGCCATTGCCATCGGAAGATCGAATCCCGCGCCCTCTTTGCGGATGTTGGCGGGAGCTAAATTGATGGTGACGGATTTGCTCGGATATCCAAAGCCAGAATTAAGCAAAGCCGATTTGATGCGCTCACGGCTTTCTTTAACGGCCGCATCGGGCATGCCAACCGTGACGAAATCACGATTGGTGCCAGCGGGATACATGTCAACTTCTACCTCGATGACATGCGCCTCAATACCTTGGATAGCTGCACTGAAAGTGCGAAACAGGGCCACATAGGACCTAGTAGGCCCAGGGCCGCGCGATTCTCAGAACGTCTGCCTCTCGACCGAAGGGGACTAGGCGTTTCGGCGGCGGCCGAATGTTCCTCCTCCTATTAGTCCCAGATCAACAATCACGGCTATGAAGAGGAAAACGAGTTCCGTCGAACTCATAGCCGCGTGGGTTCGCTGGAAGTATGTGTAAACGATTAAGGTTAGCGGCAGAAAAAGGAAGCCGAGGACCGGTATCAAAATTCCGTGATACAGACCCGTGAAGAAGTTCGTGAACAACCAGAGCAGGACGATAGCGATACGAGGAAATGCGACAGCTAACAGCGCAACAAGGCAGGGCATAAGTCTAGAGTCTAAACGCTCCTGACCGTAGACTACAGGAATGTTCGAAAATCTACAATCCGGTTATTGCCAGTACTGCCACTGTCCAGACATGATTACGTAGGCGCTAAGAACCCCATTGGTGACCCCGTGCATCAAGACGCAGTCGGCGAGCGATTTCGATCGAACCGTCCACAGGTTGTAAATAGCTCCTGTAATCAGGCCGACATCCCAGTACGGACCATGTTCGGATGCGAACATGAGGGCTGTAATCCAGAACGCGAAGGGCGCATACGTGCCCAGCGGAACTCGCTCAAAATCCTGATTAATGAGCCAGCGCATCAGCCAACCCCGCCAGAAGAGTTCTTCGACGATTGGGACTATGATCATCGCTCGAGCCATACGCCAACCGAGGACCCAACCGCTGCGCAACGCAGTCGCCGGGAGAGAAGAGTGGGTATGGCCCAGGATCGAATTCGAAAACAGCGGGAAATTGCGATATCCCGGAATCAAAACTTCGGGCGCGATCCATAGAAGGAACACACCCACGCCGATAGCTATGCTTGCGAACCAGCGCTTCGGCCAAACCGAAATTTCCCTTGGCCAGCAGACGATGCAGATCGGGACGAAGATTAGAAACCAGAGCGGTGCAGTCCAAGTTGGATTGAGCGGTAAATAACCAAAGGCCCCCAGCGCTAACAGGAAGAGAGCAAACGGTGCGATGTACCGGATCGATGGGTGTGTCTGCGAAGTAAGCTCTGCCTGGGACTGGCTGGCCACCTTAGTTAACCGATCTGGCCCACGAACGACTTGATCTGGGATTGCTGGGAGGGTGCGGCGTTCTTCAGCGCCTTCTGTGCCTCGTCCCTCGCACCCTGTTTATCGCCGTTTTTCAACAGAGCCATTGCGAGATGGAGGTGAAAGGTGGGATTTTGGGGTTGATCCTGGACGTCTTGCCGGAAAATATCCAGCGCCGCCGCGTTCAGGTTTTTACGATAGTAGACGTAGCCGAGAGTATCGGAGATATCCAGACTTTGGGGCGCCTGCTTTTTCGCTCGCTCAGCAAATGTCATCGCCTGGTCCAAATTGGTCCCAGTGTCGGCATTCAGGAACGCCAGGTTGTTCAATGCTGGGGCGTTATTAGGATCTATCCCGAGCACCCTGTTATAGAAATCGGCTGCCTCTTTCTTCTTCCCCATGCCGTCCAGGAGAACCGCGCGGGCAAGCAACGCCTCCGTATTGTGCCCGTCAGCATTGGTTGCCTGCTCAAAAGATGCGAGCGCAGCGTCATTTTGACCGAGTTCTCGCTGTAAGGTGCCAAGCCGGACCCATACGTCGGCGGAATTCACCGTAGTCTTGAGAATCTCTTTGTAGTTGTCGGCCGCCTGCTGAAAATAAGTTTTGGCCTGATCTGGACTGGACTTGAGAGCCATACGGCCCGCTGTAGTCTCGAACGAAGCCAGCTGATACCTCAAGTTCAGAGCGTTTGGATTCTTGCTGACCAGATCAGCGATGGCACGAACCGCGTCGTCGGGCTTCCCTTGCGCGATTTTGGCCTGTTGAAGGCCCATGAACCCACGGACGTCCGGCGGCGTAGAAGTCCAGACGCGCTGAAATTGCTCGACTGCTTGTGGGATTCTGTTTAGGTGCAAGTAGACGTTTCCGAGCGCTAGCCGCGCCTCGTTCGATTCAGGTCCTTTAGGATATTGCTGTACGAACGATTCCAGATCGGGGACCGCTTGGTCCGCTTCATTCAATCCTATAAGCGCCTGGTCGCGCGCCAGGCGAGCCTGCGGGTTACCTTCCTGCAGTTTAAGAACCTGGTTGCTCTGTTCTAGCGCTTGCGCATGTTGTCCACGGCTTTCGTACACACGCGCGGCTATGATGCGGCCGGGAATGAGAACGGCCGGCCTCGGGGTATGGCTTTTAGCCTCATCCTGTAATGCCTCCAGCGTCTCGCTCAGCGCCTTGTTTGCGTCGTTTGTCGCCATGGACGCGCGCGCCAGGTCCAAGTGCAATACCGGGTTCGTCGGGTTATTCTTAACCAGATTGTTCAACTCGGCCACCGATTTCGTCACATCGGAGTGCAAGCCCGTATCAAGCAGGAGAGACGCATACATTTCGTTACTGAGAGTATCTTTAGGATTCTTTGCAGCGAGTGATTTTGCCATCTGCAAGGCCTCGTCGCGCTTTCCCATGATCGTGTATACCGCGACGATCCGTTGATCGCAGGCTAAAGCGTGACTCGGGTCTTCGCTTGCGCCGCTGCGGTATTGCTGAATCGCATCGTCGTACTTCTTGGCTCGGACGTAAAAGTTGCCCACCATCTCGCGCGCCGATGGAAATGCTTTTCGATTATCCAAAACACGCTTGATCAGTCCATTAGCCTCGTCAAAACGGCCGGTCGCCAGCAGATAATCCGACAAGTTTGTAATTGCCACAGGATTTGTGGGCTCATTCGTAACCCGCTCCCGTAGCACAGCTTCCTGTTTTTGCGGCTCCTTGTTGCGCCCATAAAGAAGGAACAAGAAATCGTAACCCGGTCCCCACGCCTTGTCGTGGTTAAGCATGTCGCGGACCAATGCCTCCGATTGGTCCGGATGTCCGGCGGCCAGCAGCGCCTGCGCATACCAACCGACAAGCTCACGCGAATGCGGCTCAATCTTGTTGGCTTTCTGGAAATCCGCCAGCGCCTCGTCAGTCTTGCGGTCCGACAGTTCCAGCAAGGCCTGCAATCGAAGGCCGCTGAAAGAATTGGGGTTCTGCTGAAGAATTTTACTCTTCAGGTCTTGAACCTCAGAAAGCACCGCCTTGAAGCGCTTCGGGTTCGAAAGGTAGGCCGTAAGATAAATTTCCGCCAGCTTGGATTCCGCATCCGCGTTGTCCGGCTTCAGGTCTATGGCGCGCCGCAAATACTGCGATGCCTCCACGGGGCTGCCCTCGTCCAGTAGGTTCAGGCCCTCGCGATAGTAAGCTTCGGCGTTCTTCTTATCTTTATTGATCACCTTCTGGTACAAGATCGATGCTTCTTTGTACTTTTTGTTCTGATGATATCTGTTCGCTGACGCCAACAGCTTTTCAGGGCTGGGCCTGCAGGACGTCAGTAGGACAAGAGCGAAGACAGTAGCGAACGCGGCGAAGTGCTTCATACCAATTTGAATTGTAGGCAATTGCATATACCGTGGCAATCGGACCGGGGTAGTACTGCCTCCGGAAGATCCTGACCCCTTTCCACGACGAAGGCTCTTTTAATGCCGAATCGTCTCGTCAGGGCACCACAAAATATGCATTAACCTGGTTGACCTCACCGCTATAATCGGCGGTAAATGCAGAAGTCTTTAGTCCTCTTAGCTACTTTACTGCTTTTTTCGAGCGCGTGGGGTGAGCCGCAGATGGGAACTCAGGCCAAGGCGATGAAGCCCGCACCGCCGGGCAGCGCGGCTCATTCAGAAGGGGGGCTGCCAGAAGCGGAATTACCGAACGAACCCGGTGTCTATGCCGTGATTTACACGTCAATGGGAGACATCACTTGCCGGCTGTTCGAAAAAGACGCTCCAAAGGCGGTTGCCAACTTTATCGGGCTTTCCAGGGGAACGAAGCCATGGACGAATCCCAAAACCGGCAGGCTGATGAAGCGCACGCCCTTGTATTCGGGAACAGCCTTTCACCGGGTCATCCCGGATTTCATGATCCAGGGCGGCGATCCCGCTGGAGACGGGACCGGTTCTCCGGGTTACGAGTTCGCAAACGAGCCGAGCCTCAACCACACGTTCGACCGGCCTGGAATTCTGGCCATGGCCAACCACGGACCGGACACGAATGGCTCGCAATTCTTTATTACCGTGGGTCCGGCGGAGCACTTGAACGGCAATTACACGATTTTCGGCGAAGTTGTTTCCGGTCAAGACGTCGCCGACGCGATCTCTAGAGTACCCAGGGATTCAGAGGACAAGCCCCTGACGCCTGTCAAAATCTTGGGCGTCACGATTCACGATACGGCAAACCCTGTGGTCAGGCCCGCTGCGAGATCTCGGGACCGGGCTAAGTAGTGCTCTACTGAAAACCCGCGATAAAGCTACAATCCAAGGTTGGCGGACTCGCAAACAGTTCAGCGGCATGGGCGCATTCTCGCGCTTGATTTGGGGAAGAAACGTATTGGCCTCGCCGTCAGCGACGAACTCGGAATCACGGCGCAGGGTATTGAGACGCTTCAGCGTACCCGGGTCCGGGAAGATCTAGACGCCCTGAAGCAGATTGCGGCGAACTACGCAGTGCACACACTATTGATAGGCAGGCCGCTCCATATGAGCGGGGACGAAAGCCGGCAGAGCGAGTACACGGCGGAGTTTGCTCAGCGGCTAGGCGATCACTTGAAGATTCCGGTTGTGTTCTGGGACGAGCGCTTGACGTCCGCCGAAGCGGAGCGGATGCTGCGTCAGGCGGGAGCTTCTTTAGACGAGCGAAAAAAGGCGGTTGACCGGATATCGGCTGTTCTGCTATTGGAGAGTTATCTGGGATACAGAGACGGTCTGGCGGACGCTGCGGAGGGGGCCTCGCTTGGCTAGAAGATCGGACTTAAGGGGTTTTCTTGGGCTAGTCGCGTTGCTTGTCGTATTGGCGGTTGTCATTGTTATAGGCGTTGCGGGCTATTGGTATCTCGGTCCTTACCGGGGATTCGGGGCGGAGAGCTTCGTCGAAATTGAGCACGGGATGTCCTCCCGGGCTATTGCTCAGGAGCTAGCGCAAAAGGGCATAGTCCGCTCACGGTGGGCATTCACGTTCGTTCGGCTTGTGCATCCGACGGCGCGGCTGCAGGCCGGGGAATACCGCTTTGGATCCGCGCAGACGCCGTGGCAGGTTTTCACCAAGATCCAGCGAGGCGAGATTTTTTACGAAGATTTCACGGTTCCGGAGGGAAGCAACATATTTGATATCGCGAATCTCCTGGGTTCGTCTGACACCGTCGCGCCAACCGAGTTCCTGAAAGCGGCCGCCGATCCCGAGGATATTCGCGACCT
>JALYVD010000380.1 GCA_030853405.1 Acidobacteriota bacterium
ACGTAAGAAGATCCCGTGCTCTTCAGTATATGTATAATCCTGGTCAGCCCGTGCAAACCGTCCCCTCTCCCAAGCCGGACCGCTGGCAGCGGATTGAAACTCTTTTCTACGAAGCGCTGGACATGAACCCAGGGAGCCGTTCCGCATTTCTCGACGAGGCGTGCGGAAGCGATTTCGATCTGCGGCGGGAGGCTGAATCGCTACTTGAATCGGCGGAGAAGATATTTACCGATCCCGCCATATTGGAAGGCGCAGTGCACGAAGCCGCGCACTCGTTTCTGAGCGTTACCCGAGAGAGTATTGCCGGCGGAACGTGCCTGGACCATTACGAAGTGGTTCGGATGATCGGAGCCGGCGGCATGGGTGAGGTGTATCTGGCCAAGGATTTGCGGCTAAAGCGGAAGGTGGCGCTGAGATTTCTGTCGCCCCAACTGACGCTGCATCCCGGCGCTCTGCGGCGGTTTGAACTGGAAGCCCAAGCGGTATCGGCGCTAAATCATCCGAATATCCTGACAATTTTCGAATTCTGCCAAGTTGACGGGCGTTATTTCATTGCAGCGGAATTTGTAGAAGGCCAGACGCTGCGGAGGCTATTGAACGAGACCGGAAAGCTGGAGCAGAGAGCGGCGCTGGATGTGGCCATTCAGATGGCGGCGGCTTTGGAGGCAGCACATGCTTCAGGCGTGATTCACCGCGATATCAAACCCGAGAACGTGATGGTGCGTCCAGACGGGGTCGTGAAGATTCTGGATTTCGGAATCGCAAAGCTGAACGATCCTGGAACAGACGAAGACGAAGGCGACCTTACAAAAGCAGGGGTTGTTTTAGGGACCGCGAAATACATGTCGCCGGAACAGGCACGCGGGCTCGCCGTTGATGCCCGGACGGATTTGTTTAGTTTGGGCGCGGTCCTTTACGAGGCGGCGACCGCAAGAGGTCAACTCGAACGGATTATCAAAAAGGCACACGAGCAAGACCGGGAGCGCCGTTATCAGAGCGCCCGCGAGTTGCTCTCGGACCTGCGCGCGCTAAAGAGGCGGATGGAGTCTCCACGGTGGCTATCTTCCGCCGCTCTTCTGTTTGCGGCCATTATCGTCATCGGGTTGACGCTCATTTACACGTTAGGGGACAAGCCGAGGTCAAGCCAATTGGCGCGGGGGCCTCGCAGCATTGCGGTGCTCCCATTTCGGAATGTCAGGCATGATCCGCAGACGGAATTCTTGGGATTTTCGTTGGCAGATTCGATTATCACGAAGCTGGGCTATGTGAGCGCGCTTACCGTGAGGCCCTCTTCGTCGGTCGAGAGATACCGGAATGGGGTGGAGAACCTGCGCGGAGTGGCATCGGAACTGAACGTCGATATGCTGCTTACCGGAACTTTCATCAAAGATGGAGATCAACTGAGGATTACCACTCAGTTGATCGATGTGAAGCCGAACACGATGTTATGGCAGGACACTCTGGATATCAGGTATGACAAGCTGCTTAGCGTTCAGGACAGCGTGGCTCAATCGATTATCAATGGGCTTGAGTTGAAGCTTTCCCCGGTCGAAGCAGAGCATCTTAAGTCCGATCCGCCCGTAAACGGCCTAGCGTACGAATATTATTTGCGTGGCGTGGATCTTTACTCCATTGGCGATTTCGCGATGGCGATTTCCATGCTGGAGAAATCTCTTTCGCTTGAGCCGAATGATGCACCGGCTTGGGCGCATTTGGGCCGAACTTACACGACTAATGCGTCGCTGCAGTTCGGCGGGCGTGAACAGTACCGGAAAGCGCAGGCCGCTTACGAGAAAGCGATCGCCCTGAATCCGGCACTTCCCGAGCCCCGCATTTACATGGCGAACTTGTTTACCGATACCGGCCGGGTTGAGGAAGCGGCGCCGTTGCTCCGTGTGGCGCTAGAAAGCAGTCCTAATAACGCCGAAGCACATTGGGAACTGGGCTATGCGTACCGCTTTGGAGGGATGTTGAGGGCGTCTGTTGCAGAGTGCGAACTGGCACGCAGGCTGGATCCGGAAGTAAAGATAAATAGCTCGGCTTTGAACAGTTACTTGTATCTTGGCGAGTACGACAAATTCCTGAAGAGTCTGCCAGCGAACGATTCGAGTTACATTCTGTTTTATCGAGGGTTCGCGGAGTATTACAAAGGGAATAAAGAAGAAGCGGCGGGAGAGTTCGATAGGGCATTCGAGCTTACTCCGAGTCTGTTGCAAGCACAGGTGGGAAAGAGCTTGAGTTATGGCCTGAGACATCAGGAAGGCCGGGGTCTTGAGTTACTGCGCCAGACGGAAAAGAAGATTGACGAGAACGGCGTGAGCGATGCGGAGGGGATTTATAAGGTTGCTCAAGGCTATGCAGTTCTCGGAGATAAAGATTCAGCGATGCGAGTGTTAGGACGAAGCATTGAAGGCGGGTTCTTTTGCGCTTCTTATTTTGAGAGAGACAAACTACTTGATAGTTTGCACGGGGAGCGGAGATTTGAGGAGCTTCTGGGTAAGGCGCGGGATCGAGAACAGCAGTTTGCGAAAAGATTTGGCAACTTGCGTCTCGACCCGGCGCGTGCAAGATGATGGGTCGCTTACGCTTCCGGCTCGGTTTCGGTGTTTCTGGTCTTACGAAGTTTTGTCCGCGCCAGGAAAATAAGGGCGGCTCCCACACCGGCTAGGGCTATTGAAGCTGGTTCTGGAGTGGGCGTGGCTAGGAAGCCGTCCACGTTTGTGCCGTCTGAGTAGAAGCCGACCACCTGGCCCCGATCGTTGATACCATTCAGAGCCGTGCCTGCAAAGTTGAAAGCGGCGGTGGAGGATTGCGATGGGTCATCCAGCGTTTGCCAGGTGTTGGCAGCGCTGTTGTAAATCGTGCCGTTGGTGATCCCATTTGCATCCACGAACGTTCCTACGGCTTGGCCTTTATCGTTGATTCCGAAGAGAGATGTATTCGTTCCGTTTGGGTCGTCGAGAGTGACGAAGTTGCCGTTGTTGTCGATGAACCCATGTTGTGCGCCGTTGGTATCCGTATAGAAGCCAGTGATCGCGCCATTGTTATTGATTCCGGTTGCCGTAGTACTGACCGAATTGCCCGGAGTGATCGTGCTGAAGGTGCTGTTGGCGATGTTGTAGGTGTAGCCGTGGAAAGCGCCGCCCGCATCCTGATAGAAACCAACCGCGACGTTGCTATCGTTAACTCCAAGTAACTGGTTGAAGGTTGTTGCCGCAGGCGCATTTACCTGCGTGAAGGTATTACCCTGTTTGACAAAGCCGAAATTATTACCTGCGCCGTCAACCCAGAAGCCCACAGTAGTGGGACTGTTTCCGTTATTCAGGCCGGCCACTTGGGTTTGGATGGAACCGGGGAAGTTTTCGTTGGTGTAAGAAGCTTGGGTGTAAGGCGGCGCGATGGTGTAGCCTCTATTGGGATTGGTGGCACTGCCGCTGCCGAAGTAGCCAGCGATGGTACCGGAATTGTTGATCCCTAATAACTGATTGAAGGTGGGATCGGCAGAATCGTTGATGGTTTGAAAGCCGTAGGTTGTGTCCGCTTTGAGCGCCGATGCCATAAGAAGGACGCCCGCACCGAAGAGTATCGAAGTGCGCAGACTGGGGTTGAACGTTTGTAATCTCACTGTTTTGCCTCGTAGTAGTGGTTCAGATCGGGGAAGCTGTGCTTGCCCTTCCTAACTGATTAGCGATAGTGAGGCGGAAATCCCCTCATCCCGCTGCAAAGATCTTTCAGATGTGGGATTATGCGCGAGAGGAGTCTTCATGAAGAAAAGCATTATGGTTCTGTTGGCGGTCGCGGTGGGTGGCCAGATGTATGGGCAATCGGCGGCTAATCCGCTCAGTCAGGGCACGAAGGGAATTTACGCGATGGCCAAGGCTAACGTGCTGAAGTCGGCGGAGGAGATGCCGGAAGAGAATTACTCTTTTAAGCCAACTCCCGAGGTGCGGAATTTTGGCGCGCTCGTGGCGCATGTAGCGGATGCGCAGTATGAGTTTTGTTCACCGGTGTTAGGCGATGGGATGAAGAGCCCGGGAGTTGAGAAGAACAAGACGTCGAAAGCGGACATCATCCAAGGATTGAAAGATGGATTCGCGTACTGTGATAAGGCTTACGATGCGATGACCGACGCCAAGGCGGTCGAAATGATTAAGTTCTTCGGTCATGAGATGCCGAAGCTTTCGGTTCTTGATTTCAATAACGTTCATACGTACGAGCAC
>JALYVD010000167.1 GCA_030853405.1 Acidobacteriota bacterium
GCTGCCGCAAAAGCTCCCGCAAAGAAAACGACAGCCAAAAAGACAGTGAAAAAGACTGCGCGCGACCGTCGCCGCTAATTCTTGGGCATGGCGGTTGGTTTAGACTTGGCTCAAGGCAATGGCTTCTTCGACCGCCACTCCCAAAAAAATTCCTGCTACTCTGCTGCTTATCAGCGCCGTTTTTTTCACTGCGCTGATTGCGGGATTGGTGTACCTGAGCAGGCCGGTTGCTCCTAAGGCGCCTCGCGGTCCTTCTCGCGAAGCGACGGCCTACTTGCTGAGCCTTGCCCTCAGCGACGTGGAAATGAAGGCTACTGAGAACTTCATGAAGCAGCAGGTCGTGGAGGTTGTAGGCAAGATCACCAACAACGGGCCTCGCACCGTTCAGCGCATTGAAGTTTACTGCATTTTTAGAGGTATTGACGGTCAGGAGGTCTACCGCGAGCGCGTTCCTGTTGTCCAGGCGACCGCGCAGGGGCGCTTGCAGCCCAAACGGACGCAATCGTTTCGCCTGCCTTTCGACGCCCTGCCTGAATCCTGGAATCAGGCCATGCCTAATCTCGTCATCGCTCAGATCGTGTTTGCGAACTGACTCGAAATATGAGAGTTCTTGTCGTGGACGACGACCGGGATCAGCTTATCGTCCGGTGCATGCTCGTCTCGCACCACGGTTTTGAGACGATGCGCGCAAGCGACGCCGATTCCGCGGCAAAACTGGCTTTTTCGCGCCACGCGGAGATTGCGGTGCTCGACGTAAACTTGCCTACCCGGGAAATTGGGTTGAAACTGCTGACCGATCTTAAGGCGGCTAATCCAGAGCTATACGTAATTGTGATGACAGGGACGGATCCCGCCAGGCTGCGGGACCATCCTGAAATGCGGCTCGCCGATGAAGTGTTGGTGAAAGGGGCATCGGCCAAAGCATTGCTGGCCAGTCTCAAGCGCGTATCAGAGCGGCGTGTGGCCGGAGACCTTGCTGCAAGGTGCGCGTCAGCAAGCGGCTCTAAGGTTTGATGGTTGCCGACGTATCCGTAGCGCGGCGTGCCCCGTCTACATCTAAAGCGAGCTGACGCGCAATCTTGGCGGCCACATCGGCGCCTGCGGTTCGAAATTTGGCGCCAAGACTCTCCTGAGTCGTGGACCAAAGGACGTCGCCGTCAAGATTGCAAAGGCGGACCGCCGCATAGGACTCGTGTTTGCGTTCTCTTATATGGTGCGATTCGGCGTCACTGACCGAGAGACCTGCGTAGATGCCGCTGGACTTCGACAAAGCCGACGTGCCACCGCTCGACTTACCGCCATTCTGCCGTGCACTGACACCTTCGTTGCTGTCGAATGTATTTTCGAAGGCGTGCTCGTCGGCCGCCCCTTTTAGAACTGCGTCGGCACGGTCCGGATTATCGGTCAGCACAAACAGTTTCTGCGCGTCGATTCCAGCAATGATCAGCTCGCGTAACGCATCGGCGCCAGGCCCCCCGTCAGTTGCGCCACATAGACTCGCTTCACTTGTAAGAGGCTGGACGCCGCTGGTCCGGCGCCCGGTTTCTGCTGAGCGCCGAGGAGGGCCGCCGTCAAAAGAACGATCGGAATCTTCATCCCTTCCCCGCTATCCGAGCCTCTTCGTCCTGGAACTCGACATTCTGTCCCGTGCGCGCTTCAAGTGCCACCAATGTCAATCGAACGTCGTCTTTGTTCACGCGAAACATCATCGCCTGCTGGTGTCCATCATCATCCTGGAAGCCAACGGTCAGAAAATGTTCGCGCTTCTTCATCAGCATGAAAAGCGGCGAAATGACCGCGGCCGCAATAAACCGGCGGTCTACTTTTTGGCCGTATTCCAGGAGATTCACTCGCTCGTACGGAACCTTGACTTCCGTATGTTTCGAAAGGAAAACGAAGTACGTGTTGTCGGTCAGCCGGATTTCCCCGGAGTTGTTCACAGGAATATCAGCGCGAGTGCCACCAAGGTACTCGGCGCGGCTGCCGTCGCGGGCGGCAGTGGCCAAAAATGCGCAGAGCAGGAGGGCAACGGGAAATAACAGGGCACGCTTCATGCGGGAGAAGTCTCAGAACCTGAGTGGTTCGAAGGTCGAAGTCCTCTCGTGTTTTAGAAGCTGATCTTTTCCACCGGAACGCCCTGCTTGCAGAGGTCGCACGAATCGGAATCGTTGTAGTAAACGGCGTCCATTTCCGCCAGATAAAACAACGGCAGGTGTCCAAAGCTTCTGATGGTGGGGTTGGGCTGATACACCGCAACCGCCAAACCGACCACCTCCGCGCCGAACGACTCCACCAGCGAACGTAGTTCCGTCAGCCGTTTGCCGCTGCGCAAGATATCGTCCACAAGCAGTACTGTTTCGCCCTTGGCAGGCTCTACGAATTGTTTGAAGTGCATCGGGCCGGATTCATCATCCTGTTCCGCCCAATAGACCTGATGGGCCCGCAAGGCCTCGCAAACACCGTACGCAATGGGAACACCGGTGGTCGGACACACGACCGACAGTTCCTTGATCATGGCCCGGATCTCCGAATCCGCCCGCAGCCTCCTACTCAAGCCCACGCTGAGGATCTTCGCCTGCTGGTAATAGCGGAACGCGAGCGCCACCTGCAAATACTCATTCGCGTGCATCCCGTTTGGATACTCGAAGTGGCCGTCGCGGATAGCCCCACTATCGCGCAGCATCTGGATCACTTCGTCGTTGGTGGGAATGAGATGCATATCCTCAGTGTGCGCCCTTTCCGGCGAGCACGTGCGGGATGGTCTTCAACAGGATGGACCAGTCCAGTGTCAGCGACCAGTTGTCTATGTAGGAAATATCAGTGCGCATCCAAGCGTTGAAGTCCAGATGGTCGCGGCCCATCACGGCCCAGAGGCACGTAAGGCCTGGACGCATCCGCAGGCGGCGCTTCTGCCAGCGTTCATAGCGTTCCACTTCGGACGGAACGGGCGGTCGAGGCCCCACCAGCGACATGTCTCCCCGAAAGACGTTCCAGAACTGCGGCCATTCGTCGATCGAGTACTTGCGGATGAATCGCCCCACGCTCGTCACACGCGGATCGCGCGCGAGCTTGAACGCGATTTGCCGCTCATTTAAGTGTTCCAGTTCCGCCCTCAAGTCCTCGGCGTTTTGAACCATGGAGCGGAATTTGTACATCGTGAACCGCCTGCCGTTCAGGCCGCATCGAGATTGACGATAAATCACGGGTCCTTGCGATGTCAGTTTGATCAGAATCGCAATAAAGAAGAATACCGGGGCGAAGAGGACCATTGCCGACACAGATGCAACAATGTCGATCAGCCGTTTTACAAGCAAGCTGAATTCGTCAACCGGCGCGGCGGAAAACGTGAGGAGCGGGGCTTCGCCGACCCGGTCGAGAGTGATGTCGCTATTGACGTGAGGGAAGAAATCGATTGCCACACGCGTACGCACGCCTTCCTCATCGCATCGCAAAAACACCGATTCCAACTCCGAAAGCGTGCCGCTCTCAACGCTAAAAATCACTTCATCCACAACTTGACGAGCGAGCAATCTCGGAATCTCGCGGGCGCATTCATCCTCGGTGAGAATCGCTGAGATCTGGATGCGGAAGGGTGAGCCTTCGCTCAGTTGCGTCTCTAACCTGGCCGTCTTCGCTGCGTTTCCGACAAGCACAATGTGATACGGAGAGCCAAACTCGCGATGGAAGGCCCCCACCAGTCTCGGGGACTGCCAGCGAAATAACGCCAGCAGCGCCAAATCGTAGAGGAACAGAAGCGAGAGAAAACTACGGCTGAGCGGCGGGTCCAGCCGCATCAGATACTGAATCAAAATCACCAGAACCGTGCCGAGCAGGCATTGCCGGAAAGTATGCGCTAAGAGACGGCGCGTGCTGGCGGAATCCAGGTATTCGTATACCCTTTGCTGGGATCCGAGCGCAACCCAAACCACAACGGAAAGCACGATCAGAAGTACGTGCGTACGGCCATGCAGGAAAAATATTCTGTCTAGCGCTAGCTGGGTGCGAGTGTGATATGCCGCTTCGAAGGCAACCGCAGTAAGTACCGCGTCCGCCATCGCGAACAGCAGTTGGACACGTTTCCTTTGATGGGCAAACACGGCGCGAATGTTATAGGACGGGCGTTAAAGCCTGATCGAGGTCGGAGACGATATCGTCCGCCGCTTCGATACCCACGGCCAGCCGGACGAGATTTTCCCGGATTCCCATGCGCTCCCGCAGTTTCGGCGAGATGTCGCGGTGCGATGCCATCGTGGGATACAGCAGAAGCGTATGAACATCGCCCAAGGACGTGCCGGGCACAATCATCTTCAACCGGTCCATGAAACTCAGGACGGCGTTCTTATCGGCATCTTTGATTTCGAAGCTCAGAATGGCGCTGTACAGACCAGGAGCAAACAGCGTGCCGATGGCTTCTGCATCCGGATGATTCGGGTCGGAGCAGTAGAAGACGCGCTCGACGGACGGGTGATGCATCAGCCATTCCGCAAGCTTGTTTGCGTTCTGGCACTGCCGCTCGAAGCGCAGTGCTAAAGTCTTGAGGCCGCGCATTGTCAGGTAGCTCTCAAAAGGTCCGAGCACCGGGCCGGCAATCCGCGATAGCGTATGGACGATCTCATTGTGGGCCTCATCGGCGACCACAATGCCGCCGAGCACATCGCCGTGGCCCGATAGATATTTCGTCGCGCTATGGACCACCATATTGGCCCCGAAATCGAGCGGACGCATAATCATCGGGGTTGCGAAAGTGCTATCGACAATGAACGCCGCGCCGGCCTTGCGCGATAGCTCCGCAATCTTGTCAAGTCTGGCGACACGCATCAGCGGATTCGAAATGCTCTCCGTGAATACAACGCCCGGCTTCTTCGTCGCGATCACCTTCTCCACCGCCGGAAGATCGCACATATCGACATAATTCACATCGACATCGAAGGAGGCAAACAGAAGATCGAACATTTTGATGGTGGCCCCGTAAAGGGCGTTCGATGAAACGATACAGCGCGGACGGTCCAGCAGCCCAGCTTGCACTGCGATCTGAATCGCCGCCATTCCGGATGCGGTGGCGAGCGACCCGTGGCCGTTCTCCAGCTTGGTGGTCAATTCTTCAAGCGCTTCGTTGGTCGGATTGCCATATCGCGCATAGCTGAAGCCTTCCTCTTCGTGGCCGAAGATGCGATCCAGCCGCTCGGCTGATTCATAGAAGAACGTGGTTCCCAAATGAATCGGAGTTGTGGACGGCACCGCTCTGCATTGCGAGCGCTTTCTGTCCCCGACATGCACAACTTGCGATTCAAATTTCATTTTCTCTTCCAGCGCACACCGTCTTTGGTGTCCTCAAGCACAACTCCTTTTGCCAGCAATTGAGCCCGGATTTCGTCGGAGCGCTTGAAATCGCGGCTCTTTTTGGCTTTGTTGCGTTCCTCAATGAACGCCTCCACCTCGGCTTCCGCGATCTGATCCGGCGTTGCGGCGGCAGTGGGCTCCAGGACATCGAAGACATCGTCGAATATTTTGAGCACCCGCACCGCTTCCCACCGGTTCTCCTCCCGGAATTGATCGTCGTTCAGCGCCGTGTTCATTGCACGGACATACTCGTAAACGGCAGCCAGCGCCTCGGCAGTGTTCAGATCGTCGTCCATGCTCTCTTCAAATTGCCGGATCGCTTCTTCCGAACGCTCCGTTAGAGCTTCGTTCCGGCCCTCGGAGAGCTTTGAAGACGCAAGCCGCAACTGAAAATCGCGTAAGCGCTCGATCGATTTCGCCGCCCCTTTAAGGCCCTCAAAAGTGAAATTGATCTTCTTCCTATACGGAACCGACGAGAGCAGGTAACGGATCGTTTCGGGTTGATACCCTTCATTGAGCAGATCGCGCAGGGTAAAGAAATTGCCCAGCGATTTCGACATCTTCTGCGATTCGACGTGCAGGTGTTCGGAATGAAGCCAGAGGCGCGCGAAGGTTTTTCCGCTGATCGATTCGGCTTGCGCGATCTCATTCTCGTGATGCGGAAATACAAGATCGATTCCACCTGCGTGAATATCCAGCGTTTCACCCAGATAATGCGTCGCCATCGCGGAGCATTCGATGTGCCACCCAGGGCGGCCCTCGCCAAAAGGCGTTTCCCACGACTTTTCGTTGCCCTTACGCGCTTTCCAGAGGACGAAGTCCCGGGCATCGGCCTTATCGTATTCATCCATATCCACGCGTGCGCCGGCCCGTATGCCGCCGAAATCGTTATGCGACAATTTTCCGTATTCTGGAAAAGTTGCGATACGGAAGTAAGTGGACCCGTCGCTCTTATAAGTGCAGCCGCGTGCGGAAAGGCGCTCGATGGAATCAACCATCATCGGGATGTGCTCCGTCGCTTTTGCTATGTGCTCCGGTTGCTGAAGCCGTAGCGCAGCCGCATCCTCAAAGAACGCCTTCGTGTAAGTAGCCGTGTACTCTTCGATGGATTTGCCTTCCTTGGCCGCGTTGACGATGATCTTGTCATCCACATCGGTGACGTTCATCACATGGTTCAGCTGATAACCCCGATAGCGAAGCCAGCGGCGAAGAATGTCCTGAAACGTGAACGTTCGAAAGTTGCCAATGTGAACGAAGTTATAAACCGTCGGCCCACACGTATACATCCGAACGGTATTTCCTTCGAGCGGTTTGAATTCTTCGAACTCCTGCGTAAGGGTGTTATAGAAACGAAGAGCCATCAGGGGGAATCAGACTCAATCGTAACAAGCGAGGCGGGCAACTGGTACCAACACTTCCTTCCGGCTGCGGTTCTGAAAGGTTGCTGAACCGCGACCGTAAAGGAAGTATATTCCAGAAAGCTTAGACGTGCTCGGGCACTACGAACGGGGAGCGATAAGTACCCTTGAGCATCCGGGTGGCCTCGGCATCGTTGAGCACTTCTTCCTTGTCGGGATCGAAATTGATAGTGCGCCCCAGGCGGTAAGACGCATTCGCCAAATGGATGAGCGTCGTTGAAAGATAGCCCTCCTGAATAGGCGCGTGCAGGTCTCCGGCGTTGCGGCTACGTACGCATTCGATGAAATTGACGAAGTGCTCGTTACTCATCCGCGCGTGTTTAGCCGGACCGGGTTCGTTATGTTCGCCGAGGAACGACTTATAGGCATCGTAATTAGAAATCGCCAGATAGCCCTTTGATCCGTAGTAGAGATTGCCGATAGTGGAAGGCATTCCGTTGGCAGGTCCGAGGGTTTTCTTGGCGGGCGCGCTGTCGGGATTTAAACCGGCCGCCGGAACGCCCGTATCCGAGAATTCGCGAGTGCCAATTCCCGCTTCGTGGTTTGTCATCCAGCCGCGAACTTCAAAGTTCATCATCTTGGCCTTCGCGCCGGGAGTATTGAACTCATA
>JALYVD010000419.1 GCA_030853405.1 Acidobacteriota bacterium
AGCATGCTTTGCAGTACGCTCGGGAACGCAAACAGTTCGGAAAACGGATTGGGGATTTTCAGGGGGTGCAGTTCGAGCTGGCGGAAATGGCGACCAGGATTGAAGCCAGCCGTCTGATGGTCTACAACGCCGCACGGCT
This sequence comes from Acidobacteriota bacterium, assembly GCA_030853405.1. Lineage (GTDB taxonomy): Bacteria > Acidobacteriota > Terriglobia > Bryobacterales > Bryobacteraceae > Bog-105. The sequence continues at coordinate 140 of JALYVD010000419.1, forward strand.
AAGGGATGCCGGCCAGCCGTTTGTCACGCAGGCAGCCATGGCGAAGTATTTCTGCTCCACGATGGCCGAGGACGTAGCGTCCAAATCAATCGAAGTGCTTGGTGCTATTGGGTTTACCCGGGATTTTCCGGTCGAGAAGCTCTACCGCGACGCCAAGATCGGGCGAATTTATGAAGGAACCAGCAACATGCAGCGCGTCACGATAGCCAAGGCGCTGCTCGATTCCGTGAAGTAGCCGTAACGCAATTCCACCAACGGAACGTCCCAGTAGACAATAGAAGAAGATGTTGAAAAGCTGTTGTGCGCTTCTGCTGTGTTTTGGGACAGTTCTTCCGGTTGCGTTCGCGGCGGAACAAAAGCCTGATCCTACGCCAGATCAGGTTCAGGACATTATTAAGAAGTTCACGCAAAAAGAAACCGAGTTCGCCAATGCACGCGAGAGCTACACCTATCGGCAGACGAGCAAGATAGCCGAGACCGAGCCAGTCGGCGGCAGTTACGAGATCGTTGAAGAAGTAAGTTTCGATGATCGTGGCCGGAGAACCTCACACGTCACTCACGCACCGGTTCAAAGCCTCCAGAACATCGTGATGACGCAAGAGGATGAGAACGACTTCCGGCAAGTCATGCCCTTTGTGTTCACGAATGACACGCTAAATCAGTACGACGTGAAGTACGTCGGGCGGGAACAAGTGGATGAGATTTCGTGCTATGTGTTTTCCATCAAACCCAAAGTGCTTACAAAGGATCGTAAGCGGTATTTTGAGGGTCAGGCTTGGGTAGACGACCAGGACCTGCAGATTGTGAAAACATTCGGGCGTGGCATCGGGTACCAGGGCAGGAACGAGGACCAGCAGTTCCCGAAATTTGAGACCTATCGCGAACAGATTGACGGGAAATTCTGGTTCCCGACCTATACATACGCGGACGATACGTTGAATTTCAAAGACGGCCAATCGCAGCGCGTGAAGGTTGTGGTCAAGTACGATCACTACAAGAAATTCGAATTCAAGACCGAGAGCACCATCAAGTATGGCGAGGTGGGTGGCGCGGAACCCTCAAAACCCGCACCGAATGCGCCTTCCGCCCCGCCTCCAGCATCAAAGTAATAATTGATGACTTTTCGAGTTTCCCGGTGTGCGTTGGTTCTGCTGGTTGCCTTAATCTCGCAGTGCGCGACGGCGGCGGATCAGCCTGACATTCTTGTTCACACCCACATTCACAATTTCATAAAGGTGAACGATCATCTTTTTCGCGGCGCCGAGCCTTCAGAGCAGGGTTTGCAGGATTTAGCACGGATGCACGTCATTCTGGATCTCGATCTGCGCGAGGCCGGACAAGCAACCGAGGGCGAAAGGGAAGCTGCTGAGAAACTGGGGATCAAATATGTAAACGTTCCACTCCCGCCTCTTCACGGTCCCACCCCGGATCAGATGAAACGAATTCTGTCCCTTATTTATCAGGACGATACCGGGCGTATGTTCGTCCACTGCTGGCGCGGAAAGGATCGAACCGGCACGGTAATCGCGTGCTACCGGATTGAGCACGATGGTTGGGATAACCGCAAAGCCGCCAAGGAGGCCCAAAGAGACGGAATGAGCTGGGTTCAACGCGGGATGCGCGCCTTCATTCTAGGATTTAAGCCGATTGACCTGCCGCCTCCCTTAGAGGCCGAAAAGTGAACGCCACATTTATTGCCGATCCTTTGCATTCAACGAGTTATTCCGCCCTTTCAGCGCTGGCAGGTACGCGAAAAGCGCTACTTTGTGGTTAAATGAAGACGTCCCCAGAGATGCCCCAAAGCAATCCCAACAGTGAACGCCGCAGTAGAACTCTGAGCCGGCGCTTGCGCGAGGCGAAATTGTTAGTAGACGGAGCGCTCCATACGGATCGCCCCATGATGGCGCACGTCATCCCTATTCGGCGCTGCAATTTGTCTTGCACTTACTGCAATGAATACGACGATTTTTCGAAACCCGTTCCGCTGGATACGATGCTTCAGCGCCTGGAACTGCTTGGGAATCTGAAGACCGGCGTCATCACCGTTAGCGGTGGCGAGCCGCTACTTCATCCCCAACTCGACGACATCATTCGGGGTATTCGGAAGAATGCCACGCTTGCGGGCCTCATTACGAACGGATATCTGCTTACCGCAGAGCGCGTGCAACGCCTGAATGAAGCAGGCCTCGACTATTTGCAGATCAGCATCGACAATGTCATGCCGGACGAGGTCTCAAAGAAGAGCCTGAAGGTATTGGACAAGAAACTGCAAGTTTTGTCTGAGTACGCCGACTTTCACGTCAACATCAATTCGGTCCTGGGCGGGGGTATTCACCATCCGGAAGATGCACTGACGGTTGGCAAGCGAGCCATGGAACTCGGGTTTACTTCGACTGTCGGCATCATTCATGACGGTGACGGTCAGTTGCGCCCCTTGGCCGACAAAGAGCGCGAAGTGTTCCTAGAAATGAAGAAGTTCGAGAAAAGGCATTTTTCTCGCATGAATTACTTCCAGGAGAACATTGCTAAAGGTCAACCAAGCGATTGGAAGTGCCGTGCGGGTGCCCGCTATCTCTATATCTGCGAAGATG
>JALYVD010000425.1 GCA_030853405.1 Acidobacteriota bacterium
ACACGAAGAGTATGTGGACAGGAAGAAGAAATAAACAACTTGCTGAAGAAATACCCGGTCATCTCTCCAAATGCGGCGGACTCCCGAATTGCCTTTTGAACAACCGCATCATCCATTCGCGGTGCTGACCAACGAAAGTGTCGAACACCTCAGGATGAGCCGGATCAAAGGCTGGTTCTCTCACGTCAAACCTCGGCGTTCCAGCAGATGTACCTTGTGTGCCATTCGGATCCCCGGGCGGATCGATATTTTTCCCGAAGTAGTGATTACCTTTGAAAACAATATTCTTTGCCGGACCCCATCCGGGGGCGATTCCGTAGGTACCATCTTTGTTTCGGCTTACCTGATGGCCATACCGCGCGGCTCCTTGCACGTAAAAAGAGTTGTTCCGAAATAGGGCTCCATTCGCCCATCCATCCCAGTCCGTCGCGATGAGCATCTGCAAATCAATGCGCGGGCCAACATAGATGACATTGTCGTGAACGGAAGTCTGGGATGCAGCGCTTAAGTTGAATATTCGAGTACGATCGTTGCGGCTGATGTTGTATCGAATCTCAGTTCCGACATTGCCGAGATTATCCTTGTTCAGTTTGCCAGGCGTGCATATCAGCATGAACCCGCCCTCGTTATCGTGGCTGTAGTTGTATTGAAAAAGGGTATGGCGTGAATTGAAGTCTGAATCGAAACCCTCGCCATCCAAGGTCGTTCGAGTAAATGCCGCTTCGTTCAACTGGAAAAGCGAGTTATCCGTACTCCAAGGCCAGATGCCAGCGTTGTAGCTGCCCGCGCGGCGGTTGCAGTTGAGAGCAATGTTGTGCTCTATAAGGGCTCCGTCAGTAGCCCAGGGGACAATCCCGTCGCCGCCAATATCGTCGACAAAGTTGTCACGAATCAGAACATGCAAGCTGGGAAACCACTCGGTTCGGCGCCAGTGATAGCTTTGAGCGGCGATTGCGGACCGGTCAACTTTCCAAACGATATTACGCTCAATCGTGAGGCCGTCGAAACGGCTCGGCCTTTTATCGCCAACCGTCCGGAAGATGATTCCTCCATTATCTTTTCCGCTGTCACCGTCTCCATTGGATCCGTTCACGTCGTGGATATAGAGCCCGGCCACAACGATGTGTTTGGCGGTGCCGAAATTATCGAGAAAAACGTGAACACCACGGCGCGCGGCAGGTTCCTGACCATGGTTAGTGACTTCGAGATCTCGCAGTTCGATGAACTGAACATTATAGAGCCGGACCGCGTCTTCGAACTGGCCGGCTGCGTCGATATGAGGACGTGTGCCGCTCCCGTACCGGTCGATGACGATCGGTGAGCCCTCCTCCCCAGAACCTCGAGGGGCCAGTTGTCCCCGCCAGACCGCGCCACTTCGGAAGAGAAGACGGTCGCCCGCATGAAGTTCAGTTGCGTTCACCTTCGCGAGTGTTTTCCATGCCGTATTCTGGGATGTTCCAGTGTTTGAATCGTCCCCTCTAACTGAATCGACGTAATATATGGCCGCGCGAAGCGTCAGCGTAACGCTGAACAAAAGAAGGATCAGCAGTCTCATCGGAGGCCCATGCTATCACTTCGTCCCGTCGTGGCCCGCCTGCTATGCTGAACTGGCCAATGGGCCGGTACAGAATCCGCGAGATCGATTGCCTTCGCTACGGTCGGGCACTGATCATAGTCATTTGCATCGTTGCTCCGATGACGCTTTCCTCATGCAAGCCCTCGGGCTCCGGTCGTGCAGTGGCGCCGGAATCGAGCCAATCACTTCGACCGTTGAATCTGGTTGTGGTGACGATCGACACTTTGCGCGCGGATCGCCTGCACTGTTACGGCAACGGCAATATAGATACTCCAACTCTGGATGGACTGGCGCAAAGAGGCGCGCAGTTCGAGAATGCGGTCGCGCAAGCTCCGCTGACGCCGCCTTCCCACGCGAGCATCTTCACTGGAACAAATCCGAACGTCCACCAGGTTCGGAATACTGGCGGCTTTGTATTGAAGTCCTCCGCCGTGACGTTGGCCAAAATTCTTAAGGCACAGGGCTGGGACACGGCGGCTTTCGTGGGTGCTTCGGTTCTGAAAAGAGCGTTTGGGTTTAGCCCGGGATTCGACGTCTACGATGACCAGATGCCTAAATCAGAGAAGAGCCGCGAGGACCGCGAGTATCCGGAACGCCGCGCCAGCGTGGTAGTGGACCACGCATTAAATTGGCTGAACTCGCAATCCGGAAAGCCGTTCTTTATCTGGGTTCATCTATATGACCCTCACGAGCCGTACGATCCGCCACAGCCGTTTCGGGAGAAATATCGAAAAAACCTGTATGACGGAGAAGTGGCTTACACCGATCAGCAACTGGGCCGCCTTCTGGCAGCAGTGGGAAAGAAAGCGCCTGCGGAGAAGACCGTCACTGTGGTCCTCGCCGATCACGGAGAAAGTCTTGGCGAACACGGCGAGTTTAACCATGGAGTCTTTCTGTATGACTCTACGCTCCGCATCCCTTTGTTGATGGCGGGACCGGGTATTCCCGCCGTCAAGGTGACACAGCAGGTAAGAACGATTGACGTCCTGCCCACCATCCTGGATCTGATGGGAGGCAAGCCTCCGGCCGCGTGCCAAGGCACTACTCTTACGCCCTCCTTCCGGGGCAAGCACGTGACGACGACTTATTCTTACGAAGAAACGCTGTACCCGAAGATGAATATGGGTTGGGCCGAGTTGCGCGGCGTTCGTACCGATAGATGGAAGTATGTGCGTGCTCCGAAGCCCGAACTCTACGACCTGCTCCATGACCCCGGGGAGAAAAACAACGTCATCGATGCACACCCAGAAGAATTGCGACGGCTCGAATCTCAGTTAGAGGCACTGACTCGCGCTAACCTAGAGGGCGACAAAAAGGTTTCGTCGGGTCAGGTGGACTCGCGCACAATGGAACAGCTCAAATCACTAGGCTATCTTTCCGGAGTAGCATCGGGCGAGTTCCAACTGAACGGCAAAGGCATCGACCCGAAAGACCGCACTGCCACGCTTCTTGCATTCCAAACTGTGCTCGGTCCGGGCTCGCGCGCACTTTCGCCAACGCGGCGAATCGAAGTGCTCCGGGAGGCGCTGGCTGGAGATTCTACTAACCCATCGTTATATTTCTACTTGGCCGCCGAGTACGAGAAGGCCGGGCGTTATGACCAGGCACTGGTGACCTGCAAAAATGCGCAGCAACACGGCGTCTGGAGCGGAAGGTTGCTCTCGCGCATGGGCGACCTGTATGTGCGTGACGGGAAGAAAGAAGAGGCGATTGCAGCCTACGAGAAGGCGGCACAGTACAATCCTTCCGACGTTGAAAGCCAGACCAATCTGGGGACAGCGTATCTCGAGGAAGGCAAGATCGCCGATGCCGAGCGCTGTTTCCGATGGGCGCTTACGATCGAAGAGTACGCACCCGCATGCAACGGCTTGGGCTTGGTTGCAATTCAGCGTCAGCAATCGGCTTCGGCTCGAGCTTATTTCGAACGCGCTGTCGCACTCGATCCCAATCTCGTTGAAGCGCGACTGAACCTGGGTCTCATCTACAAAATGGCTGGCGACATTCCACGCGCTAAGGCGTGTTTCGAAGCCTTCCTGGCGCGGGCGTCTCACGCACAGTATGGAAAAATCATTCCGCAGGTGAAACAGGAACTCGAGGCGATGCCGTAGCAAATGACGGCCCTTGGAATGCCTACCTGGTTGATGCTCCTGTGGGCGTTCCCAATCTTTTCACAGTCGTCTTCACAATCGCCAGCCGTCGCGCCCTGTGATCCCATCCGCAGCGAAACGCAGCAGCAGAGTGGTCAGAAGGCGTTCGAAAAAAAGCAATTTGCGATTGCCGCGAAGAACTTCCAGGAGGCTTACGACGCATGTCCGGGTCAGCATTCCATCCTGCTCCAGTTATCGGAGGCGGATGTTCGCCGGAGAGAGTTTGCCCTGGCAATCCGAGCCGCTCGGCAGTTTCTGGAATTGGAGCCGGGCTCAATTGAGGGAGAACTGGCGCTGGCCAACGCCTATTTCATGGCTGAACGGTTGCCCGAGGCATTACAGGAGGCTGAGAATATTCTCAAAGCGCAACCAGCGCAGCCGACCGCGCTCAAGCTGAAAGGCAATATCGAATATCTGTCGGGACACCTCGAAAAGGCATTGGACGCCTTTATCGCGCTGCTCGATCGTCACCCGGAAGACGAGGAGGGGGCCTACATGCTTGGACGCATTTATTATCAGGAGGGGCGTATAGACCAAGCCGTTGGCCAGTTCCAGCGCGTGCTGAGAGTTAAGCCAAAGTCTTACAAGGCGTTCGACAACCTTGGCTTGTGTTACGAGGCGCTTGGCGATACCGAGATGGCTACCCGCTATTTTCTTACGGCAATCAAGCTGGTGGAGAACGACGTTCCGGAATACGACTGGGCTTATGCTAACCTGGCGAACCTGCTCCTGGAGAAGGGGGATGCCGGGAGCGCTTTCGCGGCGGCAGAGAAAGCTGCGGACCGAAACCCGTACTCAGCGCGCGATTTCTACCTGGGAGGGAAGGCGCTGGCCGCGCTGGGCAAGGACGATCTCAGCGTGAACTGGCTGGAGCGTTCCATCGCCTTGGACCCGAAGTATCCGGAGCCCCTCTATTTGCTGGCGAGGATGTACGCGCACTTAGGGCAACAGGACAAGGCGAACGCGACTCTTCAAAGGTTCCGCGCGGTCAAGGCTGTCGCGCCGCGCGAGCGGAAATAGAGGCTATTCTTGATGCATGCCGCGCAGACGCGCCATTACTTTCGTCTCGGACCATCGACACCGCTTCTTACCACCTTGGCGATTTTGATGGTAGTCGCAGTCATGGGTTCGGCCGAGGCCCCACGCGGTCTTCTCGAAGCAACGGTCTCTCCGATCCGCTTTCGCAATGTAGCGCCGGAAGCTGGGATCGACTTCGTACTCGAGAACAGCGCCACCCCGAAAAAACAGATTATCGAAACAATGCCCGGAGGGGTTGTGGCGTTTGACTATGACGGGGACGGTCTGATGGATGTTTTCTTCACAAATGGCGCATCGATCCCTTCGCTGAACAAGGACCAGCCGAAATTTCGAAATCGCTTATACCGCAATATGGGCGGTATGCGATTCAAAGATGTCACAGAAGAGTCGGGCTTGGCCGGGATCGGCTATTCAATGGGAGCAGCGGCTGGGGACTTCGATAACGACGGGCACCCGGATCTCTTTGTCGCCGGAGTTGGCTCGAACCATCTTTATCGCAACTTGGGCAACGGCAAATTTCAAGACGTTACGGTCAAGGCGGGCATTAGGAACGATGTGTGGTCGATTGCGGGCGGCTGGTTCGATTACGACAACGATGGCCGGCTTGACCTGTTCGTCGTCAATTATCTGCAATGGTCCCCGAAAGACACGTTGTTCTGCGGCGATCCGAAGGGCGTCAGGGCGTACTGCCACCCGCAATTCTTTGAAGGGCTTCCGAACACTTTGTACCGAAACCGGGGAGATGGCACGTTTGAGGATGTGTCGCTGAAAGCCGGAATTGCCCAACATGTTGGAAAGGGCATGAGCGTTGCATTCGCCGACTACGACCAGGACGGCCTCGCTGACGTTTTCGTGACGAACGATAAAGTGCCGAATTTCCTATTTCATAATCTGGGCAACGGGAAGTTCGAGGAAGTGGGGCTGGAAGCCGGCGTTGCGCTTCCGGACCAAGGCAAAGATATTTCGGCAATGGGAACGGATTTCCGCGACTACGATAACGACGGCCTGCCGGACATAACTGTCGCCGCTTT
>JALYVD010000052.1 GCA_030853405.1 Acidobacteriota bacterium
GACCGACACTCCGGTCATAAAAAGTGGGTGTAATGTACGGATACGGACGGCGCGCTGCTTCCGTGGCAACGGGCCCGGGCGTCGGGTCCGTGTTGCCTTGCCCGCCCTGATTCAGCCGTAAGTCGTGGGAGCCTACATAAGCAAGAGAGAGAACGGTATTGCTTCCGAGTCCCTGTTCAATCCCGACATTCCACTGATCGGAATAAGGCATTTTGTAATCGTGTGGATCGACATACCAATTGACAAAACCGGCACTGAGGAACGGCGTGGCAGCAGGATAAGCCACGCCGCCGGAACCTTGGTTGAAAGGATCACCAATGGTTGCCGTCACGCCACCCGGATGGTTCAGATTATTAGCAATGAGTTGGCCCACATCTGGCCACGTTCCTTCATAGTTTTGAGCCAGCTGAATGATGGAGTTCCAGTTGTCGTAAAAACGGCCATAGCCCAAGCGAAGCGCTGTTTTGTCTGTCAAGCGGTATGCCAATCCAGCGCGAGGCTGCCAATTGCCATGATCGTTCGTGTAAATGGAGTGATTGCTGTGGGTGGTGACCGTAACGTGAGCCGGTAAAGTTCCGCCGGGGATACAGGGAAAGCCTTGCGTCGCACTGCAAGCCGCAGGTACATTGGCAAGAATATAGGTTCCGTTACTAAGATCGAGATCGCCCACATAGGCGTCCGGAGCGGGCGGGTTACCGTAAATCGGCCATAGAGTCACATCCCAGCGCAGGCCCAGATTCAGTGTAAGGCGGGATGTGATCTTAAATTGATCCTGGAAGTAGGCTCCATTGACCCAACCTCCGTGCTCCGTTTCGAGAACATTCCTTCTGTTTGCGCTATCGGGAAGACCTAGCAAGTAGGAGGCGAAGGCATCGCCTGTACCAGCGGGGCTTGCCGGGTTTTGCGTTTGGGTGGAAGCAAATGAATCCGAAGTATTGTATATGGGGGAAACCGTGTTATTGGTGGCAAAGTTCAGCCCCATTTTGAGCGTGTGCTTGCCTATGATTTTGGTGAAGCTACCTCCAAAGGTCCAATTGTCCGCGTAATGCGTATTCTGGACGGACTGCGCCGCGCCGCCTAGGTACCCGGATACGCCCATTCCTGGGATGAACGGGCCCTGCCCACCTTGAAAATTGCCCACAAAGTTGGTGGAGGCGCCCAACTGGATCAACTGATTCGCAAAACCGGCCGGTGCGCTAGGGAGGCTGCCCGTGTCCGACTGCCCCTCATTGCGTCCAAAAAAGGCATCCATTACAGCGGTTGGACTGAAGGTGTGCGTCTCATGCAGAACTGCATTCCAGCCGTAGTTATTAGAGAATCTAGAAGCGCCGGCATATCCGTTAGACCCGGTTTGCGGCTCGTTGTAGTGCGAGGCCCGTCCAAAAAGGTTGTCGTGTTCGCCAAACGTTTGATCTACACGGATCTGATAGCTGTCCTGATTCAGGTGGGTTGGAGTGGAATCAACGTAGTTGTTACCGCTTGCCACGGCAGGACCGGTTGGAAAGTTCGCTTTGGCGTAGGCTACCGCGATGGGATTCAGAAGATTCGACGGAATTTGATTGTTCGGAAATGCGCTCGCCGTGTAACCACCCCCTGGCGTCGCAACGAGAGAAAAAGGATTATAGATCTTACTACTGATTCCGCTGAAATCGCCATTCAATTCCGCCTGCGTGGGAGCAAGCCCCGTGTTTTGGGATGCTCTGCTCTCGCGGAATCCCTCATAACCGCCATAGAAGAACGTGCGGTTCTTTCCGTTATAGAGCTTCGGGATCCACACCGGACCGCCGCCGGACACGCCAAATTGATTTTGCCTCAGCGGATTGCGCTTACTAACAAACGTATTGCGCGCGTCGAATTTCTCATTTCTCAAGAATTCCCAGACGTCGCCGTGGTAGCTGTTGGTTCCTGACTTGGTGACAACGTTGACAATGCCACCTGGGGCCTGCCCAAATTCCGACAGATCGTTGTGGGATTGCACCTTAAACTCCTGAACAACGTCTATGATCGGCGAAATATTGTAATTGCCGATGAAAGATCCGAGGTCAATCACGCCGTCCATCAGAAACATGTTGCTGCGATTGCGCTGGCCGTTGAGAGCGGGGAACGAGAAAGAGCCTACGGCGTTACCGGCGAACCCGCCGCCGCCGCCCGAGTTCTGTGCGACGCTAACAGGGCTGGCGCCCGGCGTCAGGGTAAGCAACTGCGTGAAGTTGCGCCCATTCAGTGGCAGATCTTGCACAGCCTGCTCGTTAATGACGGTTCCGAGTTCAGAAGTGGATGCCTCGATGGCCACTGCCGCGCCCTCGACGGTGACAGACTGCTGCGTGGCTCCGACCGTAAGAGTGAAATCGTAGGTTGCCGTCTGGTTCACGCTTAACGTAATCTGCTGTTGCGTTATGGAACTGAACCCAGTCTTCGTGACTTTCATCGTGTAAGGCCCGGGCAAGATGTCGATAAGTACGTAATCGCCAGCCGAGTTACTGACACCCGCCCGCGAAACGGATGTAGCGGCATTAGTTAAGGTAATATTCGCTCCCTCGACCACCGCCCCACTTGAATCTTTGACGGTGCCGTTGATGGTAGCGGAGGATTGCTGTGAGTAGGCTGCGGATGGAACAAACAGCACCGCGACCGTCGTCAAAAGAACCGCAACACCCTTGAAATAATTAGATCGTGAAAAGAAGCGAAACATAGTCCCTCTCGCACGGCTCACCCGCAGCCGCCTCATGTGCAAGTTACCGCTTACTTACGCGGCAAATTACTGAGACATTATCACAACCAACTGGGGCGAGCAACATATTTCTACTAGCAAAGCTATTATGCCGTTGTTAGGTTGCGAAATTTACATGCGGAAAAGCGTTTTAAGGGCAAAAATGCTTGTTTCTTCGTCGGTCGCTCAGACCACGGCCGGCCGTGTCAAAACAAATCATTCTCGCGCGCTCGCAAGATGGGTCTTGACATTAGTCACGGTATCTAGCGCTCGTGCCACGTCACTATCTTCCGGCTTCAATGCCTTAGCCCTTAGTAAATCTTTTTCCCCGCTTCGAATGTCGCCTGACTTGCATTCGATCAATCCGAGATCCTTGTAGAGATCGCCCTTTAGACGACAGTCACCGCATTCTGCCAGTGCATCCCGGAGCTGCGAGGTCGCTTCTTGATAATCGCCTCGGTTGGCCGAGGCGATTGCAAAATTCGCCAGTGTTTCCACTTGGCCGGTCAGCTGCTTCTTTTTCTGCAAGTCTATAAAGCGTTCTTCCAATAGCTTGCCCCGTTGCGGGTCGGTTTTGGCCGTGGCGCGCCAGAGACTGTATAAAGCTTGCAATTGATCGGGGTCCAAGTCCGATGCCTTCTTCCAGGCTACGATTGCTTCCGCGGTTTTCCCCAGCCTCTGCAAGTTCTGACCGAGTAGCAAGTAGGCGTCGGCATTCCCTGGCTGAAGCGCAACCAATTTCTGAATCGTGTTCACAGCTTCCTCACGTTCGCCTAGTTTGGAATTGGCGAGTGCCAGCAAGTAGAAAGGCGCCGGGTATTTCGGCGCACGCCTGCAAGCCTCTTTCAGTTCGGGCAGCGCCTCCTCGTAGCGCCGCAAATCCGTCAGCACGCGCCCCCGGTTGTAATGTGGCGATGCGGCGTCGGGCGCCAGTCGCTCGGCGGTGGAGAATTCAGCCAGCGCCTCCTCCGGACGATAACTATCAGCCAGCGCTATGCCCAGATTGAGATGGGCTTCGGCCGAGTTGGGCTGCAATCTTGCTATTCGGCGGAACAGTTCAATTGCCTCATCGGATTTGCCCGATTTCTGCGCCGCCATCCCCAGCCCCGTCAATGCAGTGATGTTGTTCGGTGCAAGATCCACTGCTTTCCGTAGCTCGTCTTTTGCATCCGCCAGCCGCCCCTCGCCCGCTAGAATCAGCCCAAGGTTGACGAACGCTTCTGTCAACCGTGGATCGTTCTCGGTCGCCTTGCGGAGTAGGTCCTCCGCCTCCCTGGCGCGCCCCAGCCTGCCATACAGTACGCCCAAGTTGCTCTGTGCCGCCGCAAACTGCGGATCAAGCTCCGTCGCCTTAAGAAAATGCTTTTCCGCTTCAGCGGTTTTATGCTCCGCGGCATCCAGCAACCCAAGTTGGTTGTGTGCCATTTTCAATGATGCATCGAGTGCAATCGCCTTCTCCAGGGTTTGCCGCTCCTGCGCAAACTCGTGCAGATCGTCCAATGCGAGTGACAAATTGAACCAGGTTTTGGCATTGTTCGGATCCAGCTTCAGCGCGGCCCTGTATTTCTCGGCAGCGCCTTTCGAGTCCCCCTTTGCCAAAAGCTGGTTTGCGTCGTTCCCGGCCGCTGCCGCCATGTTTTCCTCTACCGAGCGTTGCTTCTCCTGACGGAATTCTCCGAGTTCAACATTTGCTTCGCTCGTCCGGCTGAGCGCTTTCAAAACGTTCGCGAGCTGAAATTTAGCTTCCGCCGACTGGGGTTGCAGTTCCAACGCTTTTTGAAGCCGGGGCATTGCCTCCTGCGGTCTTCCTTCGTGGGCCAGAACGAAACCCAAATCGTACTGGACCCCATAAACGTCCGGATTGCCTACCGCCGCCGTTTTCAGTTCGCGCTCTGCTTCCCCATACCGCGCTAAACCTCTATATATGCTGCCTAGCAGATAATGGCCTTCGTAATCCGCCGGGCGGCGTTTTACATACTGTTCGGCGATTGGCAGAGCGCTCTCAAAATTTGCTATACTTGCGTCGGCTTTCACTAAGGCCAGGCGGGCGGGATCATTGGCCGGCTCCAGCTTCAAGGTCGCTGCGTATTCGTCAGCCGCTTCGCGAAAGCGTTTTTCACCTGCGTATACGGTCGCCAGGTTGAAATGCGCGCTTGCCAAATCCGGGACCGCCTCCACCAACTTCGTCAAAATCGCGATTGCGCCTGTTGCATCGCCGTTGCTTGCACGAGCGACGGCCAATTCCACTTTGAGATCGGGATCGGCCGGAGTTAAAGCAATCGCCCGATTCCATGTTTCTATAGCTAATCCATAACGCCGCTGAGCACTGTAAACCTGCGCCAAATGATCCAGGCTGTCCGCCGAACGTGCATCGAATGTAAGAGACTGCTTGAATTCTTGTTCAGCCTCGTCTAGATGCCCGCTTGCTTGGAATGCAACACCCAAAGCATTCCGCGCCTGAACGGCATCGGGCTTCAGTTTCACCGCTTGGCGAAACTGCGCCACAGCTCGCTCGGGTTGATTTCCTTCTATTAATGCCAGCCCTAGATTGAAGTGCGTTTCCCAGGAAGCCGGATTCAGTTTTAAGCCACTCTCGAACGCTGAGACCGCACAAGGCAGCTGGTGTTGTTTTGCAAACCACGCACCTAAAGCGTCGTACGCTTCGGCCGAAGGTGAGTTCTTGATTGCCCGCTCAATCTCGGAAGGCCCGGAACATTGGCTTTGCCCCCATGCCGGCAGTAACAACCCTATCGCCCAGCTCGCCAGGAGAAGCCGCATCACTTGCCCACCCGCGCCAGGATATTTCGCATGAAGGCATCTTCTGGGAAGCTATTTACATAGCGCATCATCGCTCTTTGCGCTTCCGTATACCGCTTCAAGTTGATGTAGTTCAGAATCAGCGTCTTTTGCGTGGTTGCATTGAAAGGCTCAATTTCAGCCGCCTTCTTCAGATAATCTACCGCCTCGCTTTCACGGCCCAAATGCAAAAGGGCAGCGCCTAAATCCGTGTACACAATTGCTTCATCTAACGGCAGCGCCGCCGTCAGGTGGATCACTGCGTCAGCATAGTTTGATTCATTCAGCGCCTTGTGACCAAGCGCCTCCTGAACGACGGGCTTATTTGGAGCAGTCTTGCTAAGCCGGTCGAGCAAGTTCGCGTAAAGGCTCTGGTACTCCGGATCACGGCCAGCTAGTTCGCCATAGGCCCGCAACAGCGTGACATCGGGAATCGCCACTGGCTGCCCTGGCGGTTGGTTCACCAATACAAGCTTTCCGACTTGTGTTTGGCGGATGTCTGGAACTGGCTCCCCCTCCTGCACCGGGATGCGGTGATTCGTCAACGCAGAGTGAGAGATCTCCGTGACGCTACGTTTAGGCATGTGGCAGGAAATGCAATTGTCGGGCGGATGGCTCGCTTGCCTGACCGCAAGCCGCGCGCGGCAGCTTTGAACGCTATGGCAGTGCAGGCATTTGCTTCGGAAGTATCCAGTGGCTTCGCTAGCGGTCGGCTGAACGTGTGGATCGTGACAAGTCGTGCAACTCAGTTTACCCGCGCTTTCGCGGAAGCATCGGCTTGCTTGCATCGCTGAGCTATGCTCCAGAAGATCGGACGCCTTCCCCTCATCTGGCTTCGAAGGCACTTTCAAAATAGCCACGGTGTCGATCAACCATTGCCCTGGCCGGAAATCCTGATATTTTTTTCCGGGCTGCAACACCCGCGTGTCTCCGGTTTGGTGGCAGTTGATGCAGATGTTCTCCGCTAACCGCACCGGCAATTTCCCAGGATTAACAATCGTCCCGGGCTCTTTTCCGGATGTCTTCACATGCAGTTCGCCTGGGCCATGGCAACTTTCACAACCGATGGCAATCTCTCGAAACGGGGTAGCCAAAAACTCCCCGGCGTGATTCACCACCGGCTGTGGTCTCCCGCTGTGACACGAAATACACTGCGCTGCGATGGGCCGGTTGAAGGCGAGATCGGCCCATTCGAAACCGGGTGAGAGATCCCACTTTCCGGCCTTCGAATAAAAAGAGAGAGGCGCCTGAAAGAGGTAGTTTTCCCGGCGCACCAAGAACGTCAGACCGTTCGCACCCGATCCCACTACATAAGCCAGTTCCTGTTCGTTTCGAAAAATGCCCGCTTCAGCTTCAGTTTGTGTCCAGCCTGTCTCGTTATGCGCGACTTCGAATACTCGCTTTCCATCGGGCGCCAGGATGCTGGCCGATTCCGGAATACCATGATCTTTGAGATCACTGGCCAGACGCATGGATTGCCCCATGTCCGTCTTCACGAACGAGCGATAGATGTCCGAATGGCAAGCAAAACAGACCTTGGATCCAACGTACTGCGGATCCCCAGCGTACAAACGCAATCCCTGCACCACCAGGACAAACACCCAGACACTCAGTCTCGCCATCTGCGTAGCTGCTGTTCCGCCCAGTTTGCGTTCTTCTCAGAATGGCAAAGCAGGCAAGCGTTCGGGCTTTCGGCTTGCCCGAAGCGCTGCGTCAAATCCGCTTGCGGAATCTCAATCTGGTGGGATCGAGCATGGAACAAAAGGGCATTCATGATGCGCGGCATATGACAGGAGATACATTGGCTCGCCTGTGTTGTCGCCGCGTGATGACTGTGCTCGCTGATCCGCTCCCGATATTCCTTGTGGCAACCCAAACACATCTCATTCGGTTCGTCTTTAAACTTCAACGAAGTCTGATTGGTCCCGAAGTTCGGCAAATGCGGAGCGTGGCAGCTTGCGCATTGAGCCGTCCCCTTCCGGTAACAGGCCGAGCGGGTAAAAGCTTCCACAATGAACGTGGTTTCACGGAACCGTCCATCCTTGTAGAAGGCGCGACGCGAGAACGCATCATAAGGACGGCTCCACGCTTTCGTCACAAAACTTGCGCCATCCGTGCGATAGTTCATCTCGCTATTCTTACCCATCTCCCTGACCGCACTTTGCCGGTGACACTGTGCGCAGATACGCACTCCCTCTCGGTGGTCTATCGTGCGGAAATCAACCGGAGGGTCCAACGCCTCCTTTGCCGTCATGTTCGCCGCGGCCCGCTGCTTCACATGCCACGCCGAGGGCCCATGGCACATCTCACAATCGACTCCTGGTTGCAGAAAGGAGGCATGCTCCAGCGGGAGCGACTGCTCACTCACCGCTCGCAGTTGACTTGTGTGGCAGATAGCGCAGTTCTGCTGATAATTGGTCGCGGCCGACAATCTGGAGAATTGATTGATGATTGTGCGAGGACTCCCTGGAGGATCGATGATTTTCCAGTAATTAATCCACGCCGTCTTCAGCCGGTTATATTCTATGGGCAGCACCTGGAAACGCCCATCCGGCAGAGCCGTCGCATACGCCTGCTGCCACTTTGAACCGATTGTGTAATCCACATGAAAGCGTTGCCACGTACCTTCTTCGGTGCGGACGTCGAAGTAGGGACGTGAATCACTACCAAGCCGGACCGCCACTCCGCCCGTTTCATCTTTGAACTCAGTACCCGCCGAAAAATCGCCAATGACGTTCTCAGCGCGGTATGCGCGAAGCATTCTTGACATACCTGTTTGCTGCCACGTATTGAACTCACGCTGGTGGCACGTCTGACATGCCGCAGGCCCGGCATAACCGGCGCGAATTGCAGGCGGTGGCGGGCCGTCCCGAATATCAACGCACAAAGCCCTGTCAATCGAGGGCTTCGGCAAGGAAGCCACATAGCGATCAAAAGAAATCGATTCTCGCGTCATTTGTATGTGATAGCAAACGCGTAGGGTGTTCAACGCCTTAGCGCCAAGCGCGTCTGAACTCTTCGACGCGAACGCCAAGTCGCTTGCCGCCTTGGCCGGCTGCTGTAACGCGAGGCCGATAACGCCGCGAAGATAGAAACTTTCTCGATCGTCCGGGTTCCATGCCACGGCCCGGTCCAAAGCACTCATTGCTTGCAGTAGATCCTTCTTATCTTCGAGGTCCCGCAGAGCCAGACCGCGCGCTCCAAACGCCCTCCCGATAGCAAAGTAGGCCGACGCTTTCAGTTGGCGCTTGACCCGTTTCCATTCGCCTTCCGTCACGCTTCCTGGCCCCTCGAACTCATCGAGATAGATAAGGCCATCCCGCGCGTCGCTTATGGCCTGTTCCGTGGAGCGACTCTGGGCCTCGGCGTTGGCCAGCAGCACCAGAAGCGTCGAGTTCTCCGGCAATAGGCGCAGTGAGAAACGTCCTTCCTTGATGGCATCGTCGTAATGACCGAGATCGATGGACGCCTTTGCCGCCAAATCGGCAGCCTCCGCCAGGAGCCAGGACTTCGGAAAGCTCCCCATAAACGCGTGCGCCGCGTCATGCCGCTTGGCGGGGTCTGTCGCTTCATAGGCGGCTAAAAACCCCCGCACTTCCTGCGCGTTTTCGATCTGCGAAAGCAAGGTGAGCCGCGGTTGCGTGCCCTTCATGAGCACCGTGTCCGTTTCCTGTCCGCGGCTTTGCCTCAATGCGAAAAAGCCGAGCAGAAACAAAGTAGCGAATCGCTGCGGTGCACGTGATTGGAACATAGACTCTTTAGTTATCTTCGTGTGCGACCAGAATCTTATCAGCCTTGAAATTAAAGATGCGTTGCACCTTTCCGCTGGGCCACCGTATTTCGAGCAGCTTTACCGTACTGGCATTTCCCAGGCCGAAATAGACGCGCTTATCGCTCGCCGAAAGATAGCTGGAGCCGGTGCTCACCACGCCGTATTGGACCTTCGAGTCTCCGGCAATCAGCTTGATCTCTGATCCAATGCCATCCGGGTTGCTGACCCTTCCCACCGTGTCTACAATCAACCAGTGATTTCCGTTCGTCGTGTTCTCGAGAATCACCGCCGGCCCATTGCTATTGTTAACCGCCACGTCGATGAACCCGTCATTGTCTAAGTCCCCGAAAGTCGCCCCACGCGCTGCCATGGAACGCTTGAATGGTGCGCCGCTCTGACCCGACACATCTACAAACTTGCCCGCTGTATTCCGCAACAGCAACGGAGGCTCTAAGTAACGCACGTCTGGCTGGGTCAGTTGAATATTGTCCATCACATGTCCTTGGCCGATGAACAGATCTTTAAAGCCGTCGTTATCGTAATCAATGAACTTCGCTCCCCAGCCTGAGTGATCCAGCGTCGCTGCCGCCATACCCATCTGCCCCGAAACATATTCAAAACTGCCTTCACGGTTGTGAAACAGCGCGTACTTTTGCTTCGCAAGCGAATTGACGAAAATGTCCGGCCAACCGTCGTTGTCATAATCGGCGAAGTCCGTACCCATCCCCGCGAAAGTGTCGCCGTTTTCGTCGTAAGCTACTCCTACCGCCGCTCCCACTTCTTCGAACTTTCCGTTTCGCAAGTTGTGAAATAGCTGCTCCGGAGCGGAATCGTTGGCCACAAAGATATCGGGCCAGCCGTCGCGGTCATAGTCGTTCAGCGCGACACCCAGACCCTTCCCCGGAAAGTCTGCAATCCGGCTTTCTTTGGAGACGTCGCGAAACTTTCCATTCCCTTCGTTATGAAACAGCAGATGAGTCGCCGCCTGAAACTGGTCGGGATGGCAGTACGCCCGGTAGCCTGGCTTAGTCTGTCCACAGAAAAGATCCATGGAGAAATTCCAAGTCAGATACCGCGAGACAAACAGATCGAGCATCCCGTCCCGGTCATAGTCCAGAAACAGCGCTCCCGCCGACCATCCGCCGCCGGCCACACCAGCCTTCTCAGTCACATCTGTAAACGTCCCGTCCCCGTTGTTGTGGTAAAGAACGTTGCCTCCCACGTTTGTGACATAAAGATCCGGCCAACCGTCGTTGTCATAATCGGCAACCGCCGCACCCATGCCGTAGCCTTCTCCTTGCAAGCCCGCCTTCGTGGTTACATCTGTGAATGTTCCATCGCCGTTATTCCGGTAAAGGCGATTCCAATACTTACTTTCGGATTTAGAAGGTTTACCGCCGGGCGGCATCGGATCTCTCAAAGCGGCGCCATTCACAAAGAAAAGGTCCAGCAGACCGTCTTTGTTGTAATCGAACATCGCAACACCGCCCCCCATAGCCTCGGGCAGATATTTGTGAGACGTGTGACTCGCCTGGTTCCTGAAAGTGATCCCGCTCTCAGCCGTCACGTCCTCAAACTGCGGCATCCGCGAAATTTCTGCAGTACCGGCGGCTATAGCAACCAGAAGAAGAAAGCTGCCGCCGAGCCTCATCGGCCCGCGATGACCTTCACGTCCTGACCGTACATTGTAATCAACGGAGACCTCACCACCGCTCGAAACGCGTACGTCTCACCCGGCAGCCAATCCGACACCCCGATGCTGAATGCACCCGGCACTGCCAGCGTCCGGAACTTGGTGTCATGCCAAGCTCCGCTGCGCTCATTCACATCGAGCCCTCGAATGTGCTGATATTGAAACCCGATCTCTACCGAATGCAAGCTTCCTGCGCTCTCGAGGATGCCGTTCAGCATGGCCGTTTTTGCAACCGGGTCCCATGTCGCAGTAGCGGTTCGCACAATCGGTGGTTTCAGCGCTGCCTCCACGTTCGTGATCTTCAACACCACCGGATTCGGCCATTGATGATTGTTATACAGACGTTGTGCGTGCATTGCACGAATGTGCAGACCGTCCGATTCCTGCTTCCACGTAGTTTGCGGAATGATATCCGGCCGATACTCAAGAACCTGATCGTTCTGACCTAGCACCGTTACATTGGTTGCGGCCGTTGCCAGAACCGAGTGCAATATCACGTCCCGCCATTGTCCATACTCCCAGGGCTGGCCGCTCACGATTGCGTAAACGGTCTTTGCATCTTTCTGTTTCGTAAACCAGACGTCGTTCTCGTTTGTGATGATCCACGGCCGCACTGCGTAAATGCATTCCTTGTTTACCGCCATCCATAGCGCAATCTCGCGCAGCCGTTCTTCCTGCTCAATCGGCAACTCGCCGTCGGGCCTCGGGCCAACGTTCAGCAGCAGGTTCCCACCCTTAGCACGCGTCTCCACTAGCGTCATGATGAGTTCCTTGCCCGTTTTGTAAGTCTCGTTCGTGGGCTTATACTGCCACTGCGTGCCCATCGTCAGATTGGCCTCCCACGCACCTTCCAACGGAATGCCCGGAACATATTGTTCAGGCGTCTGGAGCGCGCCTCGCGTCACGACGATCTCCGGCTGTGTTTTCCACGCCAGTTCTCGCAAGCCTCCCGCCGGTCCGTCAAAAAAGATGACGCTGATGAGTCCGTATTGGGTCAGCAGTTCGTGGACTTGCGCCTGATCGTACGCGAGCAGCCCGGCATTGTGTTCAGGAGAAACTTCCGGCACGTTACGCCGGATCATAATGCCATGCTCATGCAGCCAATGAAAGTCATCTGGCGAAAAGTAAACGCCTGCAGCAATTCCTTGCGCGCGAAAGGCGCTGAAGATATCCGCTGTGATATCCCGCCGGAATGGCGTGTTCATGATCCCGAGAGGAGTTGTAGCGGTTTGGAACATACAGAATCCCGCATGATGCTTGGTTGTGAAGACCACGTATTTCACCCCCGCCAACTTCGCCAGCACCGCCCAGTTCTCTGGATCAAACTTACGCGGATTGAAAGTCTTCGGTAACTCGTTGAAAAAGAACTTGTCGTAGTCCTCCGTTGCTCCCACCAGCGAATGGCTAATTACCGAACCAAGTTGGCTATCAACGCCCCAATGAATAAACAGACCGAATCCCTGATCGCGGAACCAGTCCAGGCGATCCGGATGATTGCCATCTTGTGCCGTCAGCCGCAGGCAGCAAACGAGAGTCAATAAGAGCACGCGCTTCATATCGATGGTCCAGCAAGCAAAACAGTTCCCACCTGCGCATCTTGTAGCAGATCGGCTACCGGTCTGCTGGTTCCTCCCGCGCCGGACATCAAATCATTGATCGCCGCGGCGATGCGAGGCCAGTCGGCCACACGCGGAATCTCGCGCGCATTGGCGTGCAAGCCTTCCAAACGATTATAAAAAGGAATGGTCCGGTTCACAGCTTGGTCGGCCCATGTCGATTTCCGGCACCCGATCCCTCCCTCCAGCGTCAGGAGTCTGTCCATCGCAGAACCGGCGCAATGGTCCAGGAATCGATACGCGATCTCACGGTGAGGCGTGCCAGCCGCGATCGACAGAATCCAGTAGATGTTCAAGGAAGTTGATGCGCCGCTTCTGCCACGCGGTACATTCGCAACATCTACTCTTCCCCTTACGCGCGATTCTGCAATCGTTTCCGCCATTGCGGCAAATCCGAACCAGTTGACCATCATTGCAACCTCTCCGGCCGCGAACGCCATGCCCGACTTTACGGAATCCATCTCGCGACAGTCCGGATGCGCCGCACCGCTCTCTGAAAGGATTTCGCGATAGAAACGAAGAGCATCCTCCGCCTCTGGGCTTACGAAGTTGATTCGCGCCTTTTCATCCAGTAACTCGCCGCCCCGCGTCCAAAGCTGCAAAAGGAAGTCATAGACGGTGTTGTGCCCGTCTGGATATCCCGCAAAAACTGTTCCGTAGAGCCTCTGCTCCGGCCGTTGAAAAAACCCTGCTACCTGCCGGAACTGTTCCCATGTCTCTGGCACGCGCAGGGGAGTCCCGAATTGCGCCTCGAAGCGCGTCCGTTCACCCGCATCCTCGAACAGGTCTTTGCGATAAATCAAGCACTCCGGGCCATCATGATATGGCAATCCAAGGACGGCTCCCTCGACTTCCTGTAGCCTGAGCAGCGAAGGTGTCCAGCCTTCCGGATAACCTTCCGGAGCATCCTTTGCCAACCATCCGGTCAAGTCCAGCACTTCCCGGCTTGCATGTAGCGACGCCACCCAATCGGTGTTGATAAACGCCACATCCCAATCGCCGCTCAACAGCCCTTTATCGGCAAACAGCCTCTGCGTGAGCGGCTGCAGGTCGAATGCCTCGGCCTGCAGCTCCAGACCTGTACTCTCTTTGTCCTCGAAAGCCGCCCATTGCTTGCGGATGGCCGATTCGAATGGTCCGAACTGTCGAATGGCTATCCGGAACACACGGTCACGCATCATGGACTTCCGGCTTGGCGTCCGCCGCGCCCCGATACTTCACAGTCTGCAGATGCTCGCAGTAGAGCACGAGTTCACCCGGATGCTTAAAAACCTCATAGCTGACCCTCACCAGGCCCATCTCCGGATACTTTGGCTTCTTCTCCAGATTGGTGCGGATCGTGTAGATCGTATCGCCTATGAACACTGGCTTGATAAAGCGCAGCCTGTCATAACCGTAACTGAAGGTGTGAACGCAATTGTGCGCCATCAGCCCGAGTCCCAGGCTGAACACCATGGAACCCGCCACCAGTCTCCGCCCGAACACGCCTTCTTCCTTTGCAAACACCTCATCTGCCACGTAAGGG
>JALYVD010000069.1 GCA_030853405.1 Acidobacteriota bacterium
AAGGAGTTCATGTCTCGCCGCCGCTTCTTTGTGCCGGAAATACGGCGTGGTTTGGCTGAACTCAGCGGCCCGGTAGCCGAGCGTCTCGTCCGGGTTCTTCGCGCCGAGGTGGGCCAAATCTACGAAATTTCAGACAATCGCGACGTCTATTTAGCGGAAATCACCACGGCGCGTAAATCGCAAATCGTGTTCCAAGTTACTGGTAAGCTGCCATCGCCTGCTGCATCTGTCCATCTCACGCTCCTTCCGGCGCTCATCAAGTTTGACCGCTTCGAATGGATGATTGAGAAAGCCACGGAACTGGGAGTCGATGTAATTCGGCCAGTCGAAGCTATTCGCACTGAACATGGGCTTGCCCAGGCTTCGCAGAAACGCTCTGCTCGGTGGGAAAAGATCGGGACCGAAGCCAGCCAGCAATCGCGGCGTGCCCGCCTCCCGGTGATCGAACCGACAGTTCGTTTGGAAATGGGGCTGCAAATCGATGCAAATGTTAGGCTCTTTCTCGACGAGGATCCTCAAACGCCTCCGATCTTTCGGCAGTTACCGGAAAACCGCGATGAATCGGACCGGGTAGCCCTGCTGCTCGGGCCAGAGGGCGGCTGGACGCCGGAGGAGCGCAAACAGGTGCTTGCCGCCGAATGGGTACCTTGCTCTCTCGGCACCACGATTCTGCGGGCCGAAACCGCCGCCATTTCCGGGCTGGCGATCGTTAAAGCTGCCTGGGAACTATCGCGCAATGCACGGGCCGGTCGCCCACCGGCAGAAGTGTAAACAGCGCCGCCCCGGACTTCCGGCTGTTTATCCGAATTGCCGGAATATGGATCACCGCTACGTCCCCAGAGCCTTCATCCAGCACCAGGGCATATTGGTCGTCGGGCGTAATCGCGATGAACCGAGGCGTTTTGCCGACCTCGACTGCACCGATCATCTTCCGGCTTGCGACATTCATGATGGCGACATCAGAGCCGCTGTTATTTGCCACGAACAGGTACGAAGGAGTGTCTGAACACGCCATCACGCCGGGATCGCGGCCCGCGAGTACCGTCTGTTCTACCTCTAAGGTTCGATAGGGAAAAACGATCGCCACCGCATCCATTCCCTCGCCAGACACGAATAACTGACCGCCATTGGGGGTAAAACACAGATTCTCCGGCTTCATGGCAAGTGGGAGATCGGCAATCACCTGCAAGTCGGGGATATTCAACAGGGTAAGCGCGTGGTCCTGGATTTTCGCTACCAGTAGCAAGTTTCCGTCCTGGCGAAACCGCACCGCTCCAATGGGGCCCTTCAATTGAGCGCGTGAGCGCTGCCCGTCTCCTAGCCGAAAGAGATCCACGGACCCGGCTTCGCTGCTCGAAACCGCCACATAGCCGGCATTGGATACGTCCAGGCCGGTTGGCCGATCCCACAGTTTGTGGCGCTGAAGCACGTTCAGTGTCGCCGGATCGGCTTCGATCAACTCCTGGGAACTCGCCGCAATCCCGAGCAGCCGTTTCCCATCGGGGGTTAAGTGGATCTCGCTTAAATCCCCGGAAAGACTTCGGCTCAGAACCTTGTTTAAGGTTTTATCAACTAGTGAAACCGTGCCGTTTGAGGGTGTTAGAACGTACGCCGCGCCGTTTGCGCCCGCCAGAACCGCGGATGGCGAGGCCTTCAGGGGGATAGTCTTGACCAATCGAAACGCGGTAAGGTCGATGGCACTGACGCTGTTGTCTCCCGCCGTCGCAACCAGCGCATACCCCGCATAGCCAGTCCCCTTTTTTCGACCGCAGGCCGCCGCGAACGCGAGGCCGCCGGCGGCAACCCAATCGCGCCTTGTCATCGACAGAAAAATGGAATCCTCTGAGAAATATTAGGCCGCCTTAGCACTCCGGGTATATTACTCCCTATGTTACTCTCTGAGGGGATTCTCTTAAAGTCCAAGAGTAGTGTTTACATGAATTTCCGGTCCGTTTTCAGCCTTTTCTCTTCCGATCTCGCCATTGACCTTGGCACCGCCAATACTTTGGTTTACGCCAAAGGCAAGGGCATTGTCGTCAATGAGCCCTCAATTGTAGCGATTAACAAAAACAACGGCGAAATTGAGGCCGTCGGCAAAGAAGCCAAAGAGATGGTCGGGCGAACTCCTGGCAACATCGTCGCGATCCGGCCCATGAAAGACGGCGTGATTGCGGATTTCAAAGTCACCGAGCGGATGTTGAACTACTTCATCCACAAGTCGCATGGGCGGAAAATGCTGGTGCATCCGCGTATCGTGATCGGAGTGCCAAGCGAAATTACGCAGGTGGAGAAACGCGCCGTGAGCGAATCGGCGTTCCGCGCCAAGGCAAGCGAAGTGTTTCTGGTTGAGCAGGCCATGGTCGCCGCCATCGGGGCGGGTCTGCCCATTACCGAGCCATCGGGCAACATGGTGGTCGATATCGGGGGCGGCACTACGGACGTCGCCGTCATTTCGCTTTCGGGCATCGTCTACTCGCGTTCCGTCCGCATTGCCGGCAATGAGATGGACGACGCCATCATGAGCTACCTGAAGCGCAAGTACAACCTTTTGATAGGCGAGCGCACGGCCGAACAAATCAAGATTCAAATCGGCTCCGCGTACCCGCTCGACGAGCCGCTGACGATGGAGATTAAGGGCCGCAACTTAATAGAAGGCGTGCCGAAGACCATCACTATTGGCGATGCCGAGATCCGCGAGGCGTTGTCCGATTGCATTGCGACAATCCTGAACGCGATTCGAGTCGCACTGGAGCGCACGCCTCCCGAATTGAGCGCCGACATTAGCGACCGCGGCATTGTGCTGACAGGCGGTGGCGCATTGATCAGAAATCTCGACCGCCGCATTCGTGAGGAGACGGGTCTGCCCGTCTCTATAGCCGAGGACCCGCTGGCGTCGGTGGTGCTTGGGACCGGGAAGATGCTGACGGATTTCAAGCTGCTGCGCCGCATTGCCATCGAATAGCACCCAATGACCCTGGCGCGCCGATCCAATCGCCTTACAGTAGAAAAAGAAGTAATGGAAGCCCTGTTAAGCCGCTACCGCAATCTGACGGTCCTGGTGGTGGTCGTCGTCGCCCAGCTTTTGTACTTGGCTTACCAGGTAAAAAGCAACCGTGACGACCGCTTAATTCGCGTATGGGCGGTAAGCGCCGTAACTCCCATGGCGGGAGTTGTGGAAGCGGTGCGCCGCAACACAATAGGGTTTCTGGAAGACTACTTCATTCTTCTGGACGTCCGCGATCAGAACCGGCGTCTCAAATCGGACAACGACAAACTGCGGATGGAGAACGTATATTTCCGGAACCAGTTATCGACCGCCGAACATGCCCAAGCGTTAACGCTATTTCAAGCCGAGATTCCCTCGAAAACGGTTGCCACGCGGGTCATCGGGAACAGCACGGTTGTGACGGCCAAGGCGGTGTTCATCGATCGGGGTTCTACAAGCGGCATTGAGAAGGGCATGGCGGTTGTGACGCCGGACGGAATTGTCGGCAAAGTGACTGCCGTTTATCCGCTGGTTTCGCAGGTGCTGCTGGTTACCGATCCGACATTTAAGGTAGGTGTGGAATCGCAGAAAGGTCACGTGCATGGAGTTCTCAATTGCGGCGCTGGAAAGTGCGCGGTTGAGCAGGTCCAAAACGAGGACAAGGTCGATGTGGGCGAGTGGTTCTTCACCTCTGGAGAAGACCGCATCTTTCCCAAAGGATTCGCCGTCGGTACGGTCATTTCGAGTCAACCGGGTCAGGGTATGAGAGACGTCAAACTGAATCTAAGTGGCGCTCCGGGCGGCGTGGATGAGGTTCTGGTGGTGCTGCAGGGAGTTCACCGGCAGATTCCGCTGGCGCCAGTCGCGGACGAAGCTAGCGCTAAGATGCTGCCTCCTCCTCCTCCCGATACGTCCACTGACGGGACCAGCGGCACGAAACCGCAGACCGAGGCAGACAAGATTGTTCAGAAATACGATGCGATCGGCAAGGAACAGAACCACGTCTTTGGCGGGTACATGTCGAACATGCCGAATTTCAATGCCAAGGACGGGAGTGCGGCGAAGCCGGCGCCGTCCACGGGAACCGCACCGGGAATTCCCGCGCCAGCAGTTCCAGTGGCTCCGGGTCCCGTGGCACCTTCCTCCATTCTTGGCGCCCGGCCTGGAACCAAGCCGCTGGTTACCGTCGAGCCCCCGCCGAAAGCGCTACCGGCCACGAAGAAGCCTGCACGGACGGATGCTGAACCACCGCCTCTGCTTGGAGCCCCGCGGCATAAAGCTCCTGCCGCGTCCGCCGATCAGGCGTCACCGGCTAATCAATGACGGAAATCAGTAGCGAACAACTTTTAAAGAAGCCGGTTCAGGAGAGCTGGGTTAGCCGCTTTCAGGTTGTTGCGCTCGTTATCCTCACGCTGATTGCGATCATCGGGAAGTTCTATCTTCCGCGGTTGGTTCCCCATACCGAATGGCTGGAGCTGCCGCTGCTCCTGACTGTGTACTTCGGGCTGATGCGGCGAAGCCAAATACAATCCCTGTTTTTTGGCGCTTTCGTCGGTTTGGCAGAAGATTCGCTTTCCCCGGCGAACCTGCATCCGATTGGGATGTATGGAATCACCAAAACGCTTGTGGGCTATTTTGCCGCATCGGTAAGTATGCGCTTCAACGTCGAAAATTCGGTGATCCGGGTGATTCTGTGTTTCTTCTTCTACTTCTTCCACGCGTTCTTCTATTGGATTATGCGGCGGGCTTTGCTCGGGCAGATTGTGCCCTTCGATCCACAGGAAACGTTCGTCCATGGCGCATTGAATGCGGTGATCGCAATCCCTTTGTTCCTTATTTTAGATAAGATGAAGGTGTCGGGTACCTCGTAGGCTCTCCAGAAAACAAGTGGCAATTTTAGAAACTGAGCACAGGCGAGACCAGGACATTTCCCCCGATCCTCTCCGTCGCGACGATCCGAAAAAAGCCTCCAACAAGGTCGCGATATTCCAGTATCTGACGGTGGCCGTTTTCATTTTTCTGGTGTCGGGCTTCTGGAAATTACAGGTTCAGAATCCGGACGTCTACAGCGCGGCGGCAGAACATAACCGGATTAAAAGCACGCCTATTCTTGCACCGCGCGGCAAAATCCTCGACCGGGACGGCCGCGTGATTGTCGATAACAAGGCGTCGTATTCGCTTCTGTTGAACCGGGATGAGATCAAGTGGGAACATCTTCCCGCGATCGCCGAAGCGATGGGCCTGGACTACGACGAACTGGCGCATACAATCCGGCACATGGGGTCTTCCCCCCAGATCATCATCAAAGACCAGTTGACGCGCGACGAGATTGCGTTCGTCGAGTCTCATCGCGATCAGGACACGTATCCCGAGATGGATCTGATTCGTTCCTGGCGCAGGCAGTATCCGCAGGACGGCTTTGCCGCGCATGTGACTGGATACGTCGGCGAGGTGAGCGAATCGGAGCTCGATTCACCCGCTTTCATCGATTACCATCAGGGCGACATTATCGGCAAAGACGGACTTGAGCGCGAATACGACTCCGTACTGCGCGGGGTGGACGGGCAGGAACGGGTAATGGTCGATAACATGGGCCGTGAGCGGCATATGGAGGACGCGAAAGAGGCCGTTCCCGGGAAGGATTTACGTACCACTCTCGATCTCGATTTGCAGGCTGTGGCGGAGCTTTCGATGCAAGGGAAGCGGGGCTCCGTTGTGGCCATAAATCCGAGTGATGGAGAGGTTCTTGCCATGGTGAGCAGGCCCACTTTCGATGCAAATAAATTTACCGGCCGCATCAGCCGCGCCGACTGGAACGAGATCGCAAACGACAAATATAAGCCGCTGCTGAACCGGGCGATTCAAGCGCAACTTGCCCCGGGATCGACATTCAAGCCGATTATGGCGCTGGCTGGACTGGAGTCGGGAGTGGTCGATGACAAGACGGAGTTCTTCTGCCCGGGCGGCGCGTCCTTCTATGGACACTATTTCGCGTGTCACTTAAAGGGCGGCCATGGGGCCATTTCGCTGCACCGCGCTATAGCGCAATCCTGCGACGTGTACTTCTATAACGTTGGCAACCGGTTGGGGATTGACCGTATCGCCCATTACGCCGATCTGGCTGGCATTGGACGGAAGACGGGAATCGACCTTCCGAACGAAACGCAAGGGACGATGCCTTCCACTAAATGGAAGCTTCGCCTATCGCGGCAGAAATGGTACGCGGGGGAAACGATTTCAGTTGCCATCGGCCAGGGTGCGGTGACCGTTTCACCGTTGCAGATTGTCTCCGCGATAGGTGGTCTTGGGGCGGGTGGCGAATGGTACAAGCCACACATGATCAAGACGGATAAACCGGTACTGCTGCGTAAAGGGAATTTCAATCCCGACAACCTGCAGCAGGTCATCTCGGGGATGTATGGGGTAGTAAATGAAGGCGGCACAGGCCGCAGTGCGCAACTGCCGAACATAAAGGTGTGCGGCAAAACGGGAACCGCGCAGGTGGCGGCCACCGAACGTACAAAAGGCGCAAAGCTGAATAGTGATCTGGCAAATAACACATGGTTTGTAGGTTTTGCTCCCATGGAGAATCCCGAGATTGCAGTCGTCGCCCTATACGAAAACGGCCAAGAGAGCTACAACGCAGTACCGATCGTCCGAGACATCTTAAAAGCGTATTTCGATAAGAAAGCCCGGGAAGCACTCAATCAGGCGGCTCAGAATCAGGCCGCTCAAAACAGGCCTTTCGCGCCCACCACACTTTTAAATCCACCGGCGATTTTGTCCATTTCGAAAGGTTTGTTTCAGTAGTGCCGTTTTACCGTTCTCTTCGAGATTTGGATTGGCCGCTGCTTATCGTGACGCTCGGCCTGTGTATGCTGGGCGTGTTACAGATTTACAGCGCGACTCTCAGTACGAAATGGCAGGATGCCTGGTGGAAACAGCTTATCTGGATCGGCACGGGTTTGCTGATGATGTGGGTGATGTCGGTGATCGACTATCACGCGCTGATGGGACGAGTCATCTACTTCTACATCGCGGCGGTCGCGCTACTTGTCGCGACGCTGGTGATTGGCAATAAGGTTTTCGGGTCCACTCGATGGATTGGCGCCGGAGGATTCCGGCTACAAACGTCGGAGTTCGTGAAAATCGTGCTGATTCTGCTCATCGCGAAATTGGTCACTGACTGGAAAGCGGAGTCGCTGGATTGGAAGGAACTGGCGAAAATGGCGGGATTTGTGGGCGTCCCGATGCTTCTGGTGATGAAAGAGCCGGATCTTGGAACCTCGCTGACCTATCTGCCAATCTTGATTTCTGGGATTCTTATGGCGGGTCTGCGTTGGAAATATCTGCTGGTCCTTATAACGATTCTGGTCGTTGCCTTACCGATTGGTTATCATTTTCTTAAGCCGTATCAGAAAGATAGGCTTGTTAGTTTCATCTACCCGGACCGCGATCCGAAGGGGACGGGCTTTCAGGTCATTCAGTCGAAGATTGCGGTGGGTAATGGAGGTATGTGGGGGCGGGGAGCAAAAGAAAGTTCACAAACTCACTTAGGTTTTTTGCCCGTGCCTCATACGGATTTTATCTTCTCCTCGTTTGCGGAGGAACATGGCTTTGTTGGAGTTGTAATTGCGCTGGTTCTGTATTTTCTGCTGATCATGCAGGTGGTGCAGAACGCGCAAACGGCGATGGACAAGGCAGGTTTGTACATCTGCATGGGCGTCGCCGCACTGTTGTTGTTTCACGTGTTGGTTAATGTAGGAATGGTCGTGGGCCGAATGCCCGTTACTGGGATTCCTCTTCCTCTGATGAGTTCGGGAGGGTCCAACACTTGGTCTGTATTTCTGATGCTGGGGTTAGTAAACAGTGTCAGGTTGCGTAGGTTTGTGAATTGAATAACATGGCTTCCAAGCTGGAGGCCGGTTCGACGACGAGCAGGGGTCGAACTGAGCAGGACAAAGATTTCGGATTTGCTGAAAGATTTTGTAACTAGATAGAAGCATGTGAACCACATTAGAAACGCGGGCGTTGTGTCGAGCTAGTCTCCGTTCGCGTTCTTTGGCAAACTTCCGCGCCGGCCGTGTAGTTGACGACCGTGTAGTTAGATGGCGCGGCGCTTCACAGATCAGCCGCTCACACCGGGCGGCCCCGGTTTCGGGGTCCATCCTGTGAGCGAGTCCGAAGTTGAATGTACTCTCATCATCGGCCTTGACTTGTATTCGCCCGGCCAGGCTGGAGCGAAGGCGGTGATTAATGAGTAAGGAACTGGTGATTGGATCCAATCGCCATGAGACGAAAGTCGCGATCCTCGAAGAGGATCAACTGGTAGAAGTTTATTTTCAGCGGGCAAACGAATATTCGCTCGCCGGCAGCATTCATAAGGGGCGAGTCA
Source organism: Acidobacteriota bacterium (assembly GCA_030853405.1). GTDB lineage: Bacteria > Acidobacteriota > Terriglobia > Bryobacterales > Bryobacteraceae > Bog-105. The sequence goes on from JALYVD010000069.1 coordinate 8,382, forward strand.
CTCGCGTGCTGCCTGGGATGCAATCGGCCTTCGTCGATTTGGGACTGGAGCGGGATACATTCCTCTATGTCTCGGATTTCTTCGAAGAGAACGAAGACATCGATACGGTCGTCGAGGACAAGCCGAGCCGCAGTGGTGAGCGGCGCGAAAGAGTCCCAGGTGATAGAGGGCAGAACAATAGGCCCGTTGCCCGACCTGCTTTCAGGCCTGTTGAAGCGATTCCGGAAGCGGCTCCCGTATTGATAGAGGCACCGGAAGACGAAGCTGCGGAAGCGATTCCGGTAAGTGAGGGCGCCCCGGCGGTTGCAGGTTCAGAACAAAGGGCCGGCGAACGGACGGAAGGATTCAGGAGCGACCGGGGGCGCGGCAGACGGTCCAGACGCAGAAAGCCGCGTGGACAGGGCATTCCTGAAAACAAGTATGCCCAACCTGGAGATGCGGTAGGGCCACAAAGCGCGGAGCCCGCTCCCTTCGACGAGATTGCGGAGGAAATTGAGGAGCCGCGCGACGTAATCATTCTTCCCGGCGAATCGCTGGCTAAGTATCGCCGTCCGGTAATCGCGCAAGGCCGCGTCCCGGAAAAACCGGCTCCGGCCAGCGAAACTTCAGAACCTGTTTTGGAAGAGCCCGAAGAGCCGGAAGAGCCTGAAGAATCGGAAGAGGCGAGCGAAGAGGAACTGGAAGAACACGCTCAGGAGATTGAGCTTGTAGACCGGGTGTTCTCGCATCATGACGACGACTCGATGGTTGAGGAAGAGCAGAAGCTCGAAGACGTTCGCCAGGACCAGCCCGCTGCCTCTCCGTTCGTTGTAAACGACATTGAGACGGAGGAAGAGCCAGTACCTGCTGCGGAACCCGAAGTCGAGAGCGCGTCGGCTGAAGTCCGTCATAGATCCTTCTTGGAACCGCTTGAGGCTCCTTCATTGGGTTCGTCAATTCCGGCGGAAGAGGAGGAGTCATCCGGGCGGCCAATTGGGGAGGGCGAGTTCCCGGAAACTGAGCCGGTTGATGAGGAAGCGCCAGAAGGCGAGTCTCTCGAACTGGATGAATTCGAGGCGGCCGATTTGGAGGATTCCGGGGCAGCAGGTCTTTCCGGTTCAGAATCCACCGGAGCGGCTGTTAGCGAGCAGGACCCGGCTGTGCAGACCGCTGGCGTGCGCGAACAGGGCGGACGCTATATGCATCGCGCCTCGCGCCGGATGCGTCGCCGGCGTGGCGGCAACCGTTTCAGTCAGCAAGGGCAGGCGGCCCAGCAGGGCGGGGCAGAGGGCGCCAGTGCCGCAGGGTCAGCCGTAGTTGCTCAGCCCGAACCGCGGACTGAGGCGCGATCGGAGTCACGCGGCGAGACACCACGCGGCGAGACACGGGGAGAGACTCGAGGTGAGTACCGGCGAGAGCAGGATCGCGAAACGAATCAGGAGGCTCCTGACGAGCGCTCGGCCGAAAAGCCGGAACGGGTCATGCCGTCCATCAGCGAGTTGCTGAAGGCCGGTCAGGAAATTATCGTTCAGATCGCCAAGGAACCCTTAGGGCAAAAGGGGGCGCGCATTACGTCGCACATCGCATTGCCCGGCCGCTTTGTGGTCTTTATGCCGAGTGTCAGTCATCTTGGCGTATCCCGCAAAATCGCGAGCGATGAAGAGCGGCAGAGGTTAAAGCGTATCCTGCAAGCACATCGTGCGGGTACGACGGGCGGGTTTATCGTGCGCACTGCGGGCGAAGGCATACCCGAAGATGAGATCGCCGCCGACATGAACTTCCTCTACACGCTTTGGCTGGACATCCGGTCCAAAGCGGAGAAGAAGCCAGCGCCCGCGCTGCTGCACTACGACCTCGACATTGTTCAGCGGATTCTTCGCGATCAGGTTACGGAAGAATTCAAATCGATCTGGGTTGATAACGAGGACATGTATGAGAACGTACTCAGCTTCATGCAGCGTTTTCAGCCCGCCTTCGTGAACCGCGTGAAGATGTATACACGCTCGGCGCCGGTCTTCGACGCGTTCGGTATTACGCAGGAACTTGAAAAGGCGCTCCGGCCTAAGGTTTGGCTGAAGTCGGGTGGATATATCGTTATCAATCAGACCGAAGCTCTTGTTGCCATCGATATCAATACGGGTAAATACGTCGGTAAGTCGAACCGGTTGGAAGACACGATCGTTAAGACGAATACCGAGGCGGTGAAAGAAATCGTCCGTCAGATTCGGCTCCGCGATCTAGGCGGCATCATCGTTGTCGATTTCATCGACATGGATGAGCGCAAGAACCGGCAGAAGGTAATGCAGGCTCTTGAAGAGGCGATGCGCGAAGATAAAGCGCCGTACAAGATTCTTCAGTTCAATGATTTTGGATTGGTGGCGATTACTCGCAAACGCGTTAAACAGAGCCTGGAACGGACACTTTGTTCGCCATGTCCGTATTGTGAAGGCGCAGGTTACGTAAAGAGCGTGCAGACGATTATTGGCGAGATTCTGGTGGAAGCTCAGAAGATCGCGAAGGCGATTGATAGCAAAGACGCGCTGCTGCGGGTTCACCCGGAAGTAGCGAAGGTTCTGAAGGCGAACGATAACAAATACCTGGAAGAATTGGAAGAGACTTTAGGGCGGCCAGTTCTGGTGAAGGGCGATCCCGCTCTGCATCAAGAGAAGTTCGATCTGGGTTAAGTAGTATTTTCGAAGTGTTAAACTGGAGGCGATTTAGTCAATAAATCGCCTCGTACACTGCGTCCGCAGCGGGGCTTTCATACTGAGCCAAAGCGGCGCTTCAAATTGGAGAGATGGCCGAGTGGTTGAAGGCGCACGCTTGGAAAGCGTGTTTAGGGGAAACTCTAACGTGGGTTCGAATCCCACTCTCTCCGCCATGTCCTTCACCTTTAACGGA
>JALYVD010000086.1 GCA_030853405.1 Acidobacteriota bacterium
ATTCTTTTGTCGACGAGTGCTCGCCGATGAAAGACGCTACTCTGAGAGTGTTGGACGCTAACGGCGTCGAAATGATTCGTTATGGGCAGTCGCCTCAAACGCGGCAGGAACCTCCCGATGCCGCTACTGAGCCTCGTCTTCCAGAAGAGATGGAAAGCGCGGACGAACTGTATTTGACGGGCTTACATCTGGAACAATATCGACATGCGACTCGGCAACCTGAAGCTTACTGGGAAGAGGCCCTGCGGCGGGATAGCGGAGATGCTCGGTGCAATAATGCGCTCGGGTTGTGGCATCTGCGGCGCGCTGAGTTTGCCGCAGCTGAGCGACACTTCATTGCGGCGATCAACAGGCTGACGCGCCTGAATCCGAATCCCTACGATGGCGAGCCGTTCTATAACCTTGGCGTAACGCTTTGCTTTCTCGACCGTGATGAAGAAGCTTACGACGCGTTCTTCAAGGCGACGTGGAATCAGGCCTGGCGCGGCGCAAGTTACCACGCTTTGGCGGAACTGGATGCAAAACGCAGAAATTGGCACGCGGTTGTCGAGCATCTAGAATTGGCGCTTGCCCTTAATAGAGACAATCTTCGGGCGCGCAATCTTCTTGTGATTGCTTTGCGTTCGAAGGGAGACAGGGAGAGTGGAGAGGAAGTATTGCACCAGACCCGGGCTCTTGATCCGCTGGATGTTTGGGCCCGTTACTTGACCGGCGTTCCGCACAAGCTCGACAACCAGATGCGCCTGGATCTGTCGATTGATTATGCGAGGGCGGGATTGTATCGGGACGCGAAGAGGGTGCTTGAGGAGAGCGATTTCGAGGCCCAAGACGGGTCAGTGCCGATGGTTTATTACGCACTGGGACAGGCATCGAGGATGGTACGCGATCAGGCAGCGGCGGATGAGTTCTATGGGCGGGCAGCACACGCGCCGGCAAGTTACTGTTTCCCACACCGGCCGGAAGAACTGGTGCTGTTGGAGGCAGCTATCCAGGCAAATTCCTGGGATTCGCGGGCGCACTTTTATCTCGGAAATCTGCTTTACGATAGGCGCCGGTACCAGGAAGCGATCGAACATTGGGAAACTGCCGCACGATTGGACAGCAACCTGGCAACCGTCTGGCGAAACTTGGGCATTGGCTATTACAATGTTCGGGGAGACGCGGCGGGTGCGCGGGACTGTTACGAGGAGGCTTTCCAAGCCGACCCCACGGACGCACGCGTGTTCTACGAACGCGACCAGTTATACAAGCGCATCGGTGTTGCCGCTGAAGTGCGATTGGCGGAGATGGAACGGCATCTGGATCTTGTAGCTGCTCGGGATGACTTGTCGGTTGAGCTTGCGACTCTTTACAACCAGACCGGCAGAGCGGCGGAAGCTATCGCGATTCTAAACTCACGGCAATTTCAGCCTTGGGAAGGCGGCGAGGGGTTGGCGTTTACGCAACATGTGCGAGCGCACTTGGCCCTCGGGCGGGATGCGTTGTGTGAAGGTGAGGCCAAACGAGCCCTCGAATTTTTCACAGCCGCGCTGGTCAGTCCGGTGGATCTCGGAGAAGCGAAACACTTGCTTGCAAATCAGAGTAACGTGTACTTCTGGTTGGGTGCGGCCTGTTCGGCCATGGGCCAAGAAGAGGTAGCGCGATCCTGGTGGCTCCGGGCGGCAAACAGCACAGGTGATTTTCAGGAGATGAGCGTGAAGCGCTACTCGGAGATGAGCTATTACAACGCTATTGCCCTGAAGCGGCTCGGCCAAGGACAGGAGGCCCGTTCGTTATTACATCGACTGCAACAATATGCAAGCGAACTGGCGGAGAAAGAGCCCAAGATCGATTACTTTGCGACATCGCTGCCATCGATGTTGCTGTTCGAGGACGATTTGAAGAAACGAAACCGAATAACAGCCACGTTCCTACAGGCGCAGGCTGCTCTTGGTCTCGACAATCTGGAAAGGGCGTCCAAATTACTGGACGACGTTCTGTTTTCGGACCCGAATCACGCGTGGGCGTGGGATTTGCGGCAAGAGCTTGAATGTGACCTCGCGATTGAGAAAAGATCTTCGATCACGGCTCAAGAGGGCAGATGCACGGAAGCATAGCCGGCGGTCCGGTTAAGGCGATCGGGACGCCTAATGTTCGCTACGTGTTGGCAGTGGCGCTGGTTGCGGCCCTCGGTGGCTTGCTTTTCGGATATGACTGGGTGGTGATTGGCGGTGCAAAGCCGTTTTATGAACAGTATTTCGAACTGCATTCGGCGGCGCTGATCGGATGGGCGAACAGTTGCGCGCTGCTCGGATGTCTGATCGGATCCATTTTCTCCGGCGGAATGAGCGATCGGTTCGGACGCAAGCGAATGCTGATCCTGGCGGCGGTACTGTTTACCGCTTCTTCGCTGTTGACGGGCCTTGCGACGACTTTTGTCATGTTTGTGGTCTGGCGCATTGCGGGGGGAATCGCGATCGGAATCGCTTCTAACGTGTCCCCGATTTATATAGCCGAGATTAGTCCGGCGCAGTGGCGGGGCCGCTTAGTAGCGCTGAACCAATTGACTATTGTTGTCGGCATTCTGGCCGCGCAAATTGCGAACTGGCTGATTGCCGACAAAGTTCCGGTTAATGCCACGGCCGAGTTCATCCGCAACTCATGGAACGGCCAGTACGGATGGAGATGGATGTTTGCCGCGGTGGCGATTCCTTCTGCGATTTTTTTCTTCTGTTCGCTATTCCTTCCGGAGAGCCCGCGGTGGCTTGTCGGCAAGGGCAAAGAACATGATGCAAAGCGCTTCCTGGTGCGAGTGGGAGGTGAGATTTATGCTGATCGCGCTTTGGCTGAGATTGAAGAAACCGCTGGACGCGGCCGCGAATCCGTTGTTCGCATTTCCACGCTCACGCGCCAGCCAGTATTTCGCGCACTCACTATCGGCGTGATTTTGGCGGTTCTTCAGCAGTGGAGCGGCATCAATATCATTTTCAACTACGCCGAAGAAATTTACCGGCGCGCGGGCTATGGCGTGAACGACATTTTGTTTAATATTGTGATTACCGGCTCGGTCAATCTGCTATTTACCTTTGTTGCGCTCGGCTTCGTGGACAAAATCGGAAGGCGGCCGTTGATGCTATGGGGGTGCGGAGGGATTGGAATATCGCATTTTCTGCTTGGGCTTGCTTACCAAGTGGGCATGACTGGTTTACCGGTACTCGTGCTGACGTTGTTCACAATCGGCTGCTATGCAATGTCTCTTGCGCCGATTACCTGGGTGCTGATTTCCGAAATATTTCCGAACCGGGTTCGCGGCGTGGCTGTCTCGATCTCAGTATCGGCCCTTTGGATTGCGTCGTTCTTGCTGACCTACACTTTCCCAATTCTCAGCGAGGCATTTGGAGTGGCGGGGATATTCTGGCTATATGCGGCGATTTGCTTTGGCGGATTTTTCTTTATCAAATTTCGAGTTCCGGAAACCAAAGGCAAGACTCTGGAACAGATTGAACATGATTTAGCCGCTGTGCTGTCCTAGTCATGGTCCCTACTCAACTTCAGGCGGACAGTTTTCGCGGCTACTCCCGCGAGGCGGAGCGCGTGGCTGAAACAAATTTGCCGCTTCTACAGCAGTTGCCGTTGGGGTTTGTTCCATTTCTTCTTAAGGAGATCATCGCCCACGAGTCGAAGTTCCCGGCTGAACGAAGAGAACTGGATGCGCAACTTGCATATCTCACAGGCCTGACAATGGAGCGAAGGCGGCAAGAGATGGCAGCGTTTGCGGGGCTGCGGATGACGCCGGCGTTACAGACATTCGATTGGGTGAACTCTCCAGGACGGTTTCTGGAACTGTTGTCCGCTTATCTCTGGGCGACGCATCAAATGGACATATTTCGTACGGCGTCGGAAGAGTACGTCCACCGGTTTTATGCACAATTGCCTCCGCAACGCTTGCCCGTGCCACGGCTCGGTATTGCCGTGATTGGCCTAGGCGTGACGGCGAACCGCTACCCCTTGTTTCGCAAGCTACGGAGGCAGGGAGTTTACTACGGACGGGTAAAGCCGGACGGAGCCTGGCCGAAGATACTTGAGGTTGTGGAGAAGCGCGCAAAAACTTATCCTTCCCCTTATGCGCATTGGTACATCGACGGCGGACCAGTGGAACGTGGATTGACTGACGGGTTGACGTGCATTTCCTATCAAGCGCTGGCTCCGGTCCGGAACAAGATTGTTGAGCGGATGCGGAGTGCTTACGAATCGCCCCAATTCGGAGCGGAAGCTTTGCGCACAACGCTCGCGCGGATGAGGCCGGAAGACTTAGGCATGAGTGGATCCACTGCGGACGCGGCGTTGAACCGGTTTCAGGTGAGTCTCTTGACGGAAGGGTCCGGCACCCAAATTTACAGCACAACATTTGTACAGTGGGCGGCACGGGAAGCCTACCGAAGAGCGCAGCCCGTTACATTGCTGGCGCGGTTTGCTCCACGAACACGTGAACGCCCTATGAATGAACTGCTTTCGGATCAGGCAAGTGCCGAAGTTGACGCGCCGGGCTCGCTGATTGACGCGGACATGGGTGCATACTACACGTGGCTCAACCAGCAGAGACTATCAGGAGCGGAGAACGCTTCCTTTCTGGTCTGGTTCGAAAAACACAGTGAAGCGGTTGCGGTCGGGCCGGGTTTGGCGCGCGGCACTGAGAATTCGGAAGAGATTGATATTTCGTCGCTATTGGAGAGAGTCGCTCGGGAGGCGTGAGTTGAGGATGCAAATTGTATGTTGATTGCCGATCATTTGTTGGTACGCAGTCTGTTGCTGACCAGTATGTTCTGTTTCGCCGAAGCTGCAACGGTGCAGACAGCCGCGCCTAACTTCGAGCACGGCATTGCTCCGATTCTGCAGCAATCGTGCGCGCAATGCCACATCGGCGCCTCAACGCGATTGACAATTTCATTCTGTCGAGACTAGAAAAAGAAGGTCTGAAGCGAGCGACTGAAGCGAATCGGGCGACGCTGCTGCGGCGCGTTTATCTGGATCTGACCGGATTGCCGCCATCGCCGCAAGACGTGGATGCCTTCTTAAAAGACAACCGGCCGGATGCTCACGAGCGAGTTGTCGATCGCCTTTTTGCCTCACCACACTATGGCGAAAGATGGGCGCGTCAGTGGCTGGATTTGGCGCGCTACGCGGATAGCAACGGGTATGAGAAAGACCGGCTTCGCACGGCTTGGGAGTACCGCGATTGAGTCATTCGCGCACTGAACGCAGACTTATCGGTCAAGGATTTCACCGTTGATCAGATAGCGGGCGACATGCTGCCCAATCCAACGAAGGATCAGCTTATAGCGACGGGTTTCCACCGCAATTCGATGCTTAATCAGGAAGGCGGCATCGATAATGAATACTACCATTACAGCCTCGTTGACCGTGTGAACACGACGGCTTCTGTATGGCTTGGTTTAACGCTCGGGTGCGCACAATGTCACAACCATAAGTTTGATCCGTTCCCACAGAAGGACTAGATTGTTGTTCTGTTGATATCTATACGATCTGAACAATTCGCGCCGGAGTTCAGCAAAATGGCCCGGAGCATGCTGCGCGGTATCCGAGTCGCCAGCAAACAGGAGTTGATCGACAGAATCCACCTCTACTTCGCAGAGGTCAATGCAGACCCGGTGATCTTTCGCTGGAAGTACAAAATGGATGAAATCAATATTGGCTAGGTATTAAGAGAGCTGTAATCTAGTATCGCTTTCCCGCGTTCTTTTCGAATAACCAGCACGAATCCGCTGGTGTTGGCGACCACTGGATTCAAGAGCCCGAACTCGAATTGCCCATGCCGGATCAGAAGAAGAAGAGCAAGGATCGGCGCCTCCAGATTGCAGATCTTCGCGCCAAACTGGATAACCAGACCCCGGACCTCGACAAAGCGGAAACGGCTTGGGAGCAAGGCACGCACAAGTCGAGACCGATTGGACCGTACTGAAGCCATCAAAGTATAAATCGACGGGCGGGGCCGAGCCCTAATCCGCCGGTAAGGAAAGCGGGCTGGGGAATAGGCGAAGCCGGGGTGTCGAAAGAAAGGCCTTTCTGGTGGGGGAATGCAGTGGGCGGCGTGGCGAAAGTTATGGAAAACAAAATCACCTTCGGGTGTTTGCGTGGCGCATACTCGAAGCAGTGCTGAAGCGTTTGAAACCCTCCCCTGCGGAAAGCGATTTTCTTTTTGAGATCGATTCTGAACCTGCCCCGGAACGGTTAACTTCTTATGGCGGAACGGCGGTGCTGATCCGGACTCCGCGATCACTCGGGGTCGCGCAGAGTGTTGCGCAGCATGTTCACATCAAGAAGCGGGATCGCGGTTACGACGAAGCCACGTTCGTGGAAAGTTTTGTAGTGTTAAACAGCATGGGCGGAGACTGTCTGGACGACTTCGATCAGTTGCGCGCCGACGCAGGACTGGCATCCATGCTGGGACAGGAATTGCCTTCGCCGGGAGCCGCGCGGAATTTCCTGTGTGAGTTTCACGATGGGAGCCGCATCGACGACGCCAAACAACAATGCACTTTGCTGGGGACGAAGGCTTATATTCCGGGAGAGAACGCGGCTCTGAGCGGTCTGGGCCTGGTGAATCGCGACAGGGTATGGGAAGTGGGCCGGCGTTGCCCGGAGCAGAAGATCGGGACTGTGGATCAGGATGCCACCATCATTGAGAGCCGCAAACAGGAGGCGCTGAGAGGCTACGAGGGGGAACGCTGTTATCAGTTTATGTTAGCCGTCTGGGCGGAGATAAACCTTGTGTTGGCCGACGAGTTTCGGGACGGCAACGTACCGGCCGCCGGGGCCTGCCCGTGGCGAAGGCTGCCTTCGCGGCCCTGCCTTCCACTGTGAATGAATATTACTTCCGTGGCGACTAGGCGTGTCATGAGCACGAACTGATCGATTGGCTGCGCGACGAAAAACGGCTGGATGGACCGCAAGGCTTTATCGGCTTTGGAGTCAGTGCGCGTATGAGTCCGGCGCTTCGCCAGGCAGTGGCGGCAGTACCGGAAGCGCAATGGGAAACCTATGGCAAACACGACGCTGAAGTAACTCGCGAGTGCGCGGATGTAACGTTTGTCCCGAACGAGCACAACAAACACAGGGATACCCAGCCGTTGCGGTACATCGCCATGCGGATTCTCCCGCGGCAGCGTGAGTTGCTGAACGACGGCACTCAGGCGAAGCACTTCGCGGTTGTGACCAACATTCGGGAATGGAAGCCAGCGCGTCTGTTGCAGTGGCATCGGGAGAAGGCCGGAACCATCGAGGCGGTACATGACGTTCTCAAAAATGAACTGGCGGCGGGCGTATTGCCATGCGGGAGATTTGGGGCCAATGCGGCATGGCTGCGACTGGCGGTGCTGACCTACAACACACTGACCGCGCTAAAGCGCTTGGCGTTGCCCGCCGAACTGCTGCAGGCGCGGCCCAAACGCCTGCGCTTTCTGTTTTTCAATACGGCGGGCCGGCTTGTCCAGCACGCGCGCAAGACGATGTTGCGGCTGGTCATGAGCGCGGCAGGGCTGGCGGAGTTTCTCTCAGCCTTGCGATTGCTTCCCGTCCGGACGTAAAAACCTCATTCCGCAGTTCCTTACCGGCGGATTTGCAGAGCACATCTGGCGGAGACGCGCCCGCTATCGATTTGCCGGACCTCCTTTCCAGTCTTTACAGTCGCCGCGCGCCACTCCCTTTAGCCTACTCGTCTGGCTTCTCGAATATTTCACAAACAGCCGCCAATTCCACCTCCTTGATCGCCTCGATCCCCGCACCCCAGTGATCCGCAAATCCTTACCGGCGGACTAGGGTTTACACAAAGTCCTTGACACGTCCGGAATCGTGATCGCCTTCGACCGGATTCCTCACCTACCGCCTGACTCTCAACAACTCACTCTCGGCTTGACGTGATTTGGACAGGCTACCTTCGGTCGAGCAATGAGACCTCGATCCGAACATTCAGATTCTCAACCTTCAATGCCATTGCTTTCCACACCCGCCA
>JALYVD010000151.1 GCA_030853405.1 Acidobacteriota bacterium
GGCGAAGCTATGCATGAATTGGCCCTCCACAGGCGGCGTGAGCGTCTTGAAATGCAACGTCTTCAAGGGCCCGATCGGCGGCAGCAGTTTCAAAAGAAACGCCAGTATCCGGTCGATTAGCGTCGGGCGGTCATACTGCTTGCCCCAATACCGCTCATAACTGGAGCGCCGCATTACAAACAAGAACTGCTTGCGAGTGACACCGGGATGAGCCTTCCTGATCTCGTCCTGGTGTTCAGCCCAGGCCACACGCGTCGCCAGTGGAATGAGCTTGCTGATTGTCCTGCGATACGAGCCCACCGCGCCATCGACATCGTCCATAAGGTCGGTCAATCCAAGCCCATAGGTTTCGCGAAAGGCCCTGTCTAGCAGCGGCGTGGCGACATAGAACCCGATGAAATCGTGATACGCCTGGGGAGCGAAGTTGCCCTTAGCGACCTCGGATACATCGAACCCATATTCTGTTTTCAGGTGTTTCGAAGGATCGTCTTCATAGGTCACCGTTGCACCGTACTTCTTCTGTAACTTCGGATACAGCTGCGGCTCGGCGATATTTGTTCCATAGCGATGCCCCAGGCAGTCCGCGGCGTAGTGGGAAAGCGCGCCCAGTGCAAACGCAAGCTCGTTCAAGGTCCGTGCATCGCCGAGCAGAGCTTGGATGAAATCGGCGGGACGGACGTAATGCGTGAGGTCGCTGAAGTAGCCGTTGCCATGCGGATAAAAGCCCATGTCCTGGATGACCGCGCCGCCGTACGCGTATCCGTGGGCCTCCTTCAGTTGTTCGCGCGTGGAATCGGGGAATTTCCGGAGCAGGACCGGTCGGATAGCGGTTGCCCAGAGCGCATCCACCAAAGCCTCATGAGAAAGAACGGAATAGGGCTGGGCTGGCCGGGCGGCCAGGAGACAGAGCCAGAGCGGTATCGTCCGGCATAAGAATCGAGTCAGCGAAGACCGCATGATCACCCGTACGTAAACACGTTATTTACTCTACGGCATCGAAGAGAACGCTACTATGTAGCCATGCGGCGGGCGAGCGAAACAAACTTGGATTCGGAACGAAAACGGAATGGTGTTGCGGAGTGGACGGTTACGATATTGCTGCTTCTGTTTGGGACGACCACATTGGCCCAGGCTTTTGTGATACCCACGGGCTCAATGCAAGACACTCTTTTGATAGGCGACCACTTACTGGTGGACAAGTTGGCCTATGCGGCGGCCGGTCCAATCGGCAGATGGCTGTTGCCCTATCAGGAGCCGAGGCACGGCGATATCATCGTGTTCCGTTATCCGGCCGATATTCGCGAGACGCTGGTGAAGCGTCTGATTGGAATGCCTGGAGACCGGCTGAAGCTCGTGAATGGCGTCCTCTATAGAAATGGCATCCGACTCAACGAGCCGTACGTTTACCACAAATATGCGTACGACCCGACGCTCGATAACTTTCCTACAGCGTGCTGCCGCCCGGTAAAGCAGGAGTTTGCACAGCAGGCGCAACGGGAGATGCTGGATCATAACGTTGTTGATGGCGAGGTGGTGGTCCCGGCGAACCTGTATTTTGCGATGGGTGACAACAGAGACAATTCCTCGGACAGCCGGTATTGGGGATTTGTGCCGAGGGAGAATCTGATCGGAAAACCATTCTTAATTTATTGGTCGTACCGGGCATCGACGGAGGATTTGACTGGCGAGTCGGCGGGTTCGCTCGTCGCGCATTTCATCGATCTCGGCGAGCACTTCTTCACTCGAACGCGATGGGAGCGGACATTAAAACCGGTTCGCGGCTTTCCCGATTCCGAATTGCCGAGTCAGCCGTTGCCGGTAAATGCGGGTGTTTCGAATCCTTAGGCGTTTGGGCGCTGGGTCCGCCAGAGCACAGGTTCCGTCAAAATCGCTGTGGTCCATGTCCACCCACCCGATCCTGCCAGATGCAAGCTTTACCTTCGCCCACCACGCCTTCTCGCCTAAATCGAGATAAGTTGCGCCGCAATTTCTAGCACATCCCGAGCCGTCCGGCCATTTGGTGAACGAGATGTCGAAATCGGAGAAGTATCTTCCTTTGAACCAGACCGCCGAGTAGCCTTCGCCCCGGCACGCAAAGGTCAAAATCGTATCGCCGCTCTTGAAGCCTTTTTCTGGAAGGTCCCTTTCGACGCGAATGATTCCAGGTTTCCATGTATTTACTAGCCCGTGAGAGCGGTTGCCTTGTCTCCACGGCTGAGTTTCGCGATTTGCCGATGCTGAGGCTTGTATGAATCGAATACGGTTACACCATGAAGTGCGGTCCACCTCCTGTAGACGCATCCTTCCCCCGGGGCAGACATTCCAGTCGTAGTAAGGCACTTCGGGTTTCGGCATTGCCCGTGAACCATCGGGTTCTTCAGTCAAGCCCTGGCCCAGCATTGAGCTTAAGCAACCTGCGAAGAGGATCAAGACTGCGATTGGCCGCATTGTGATTAGCCTACGGCATGGAATTAAATGCAGAGCTAATCGAACCAATGAAGGAAGCCAAGCTTCATAGCCTTATTGGACCTGACTGCCTTTGATTCGAAATCCCACCACGGTGCGCCGGAGATCCTTAAGCGCTTAAGGCGCTACGGAACTGGCTGAGGGTGTTCTCGGTCAAGAAACCGCTCCGATATAAGCTGGTCGCTGACCCAATTCCGGATGTGGGACCGGGGCGGGAGATAAGCGGACGCAAGCGCGTTTAGCAGGACGTATCTTTCCTGTGAATCGATGTCGCTGACTCGCAATGAATTGCGGGTTGGTCGCCGATCAAAATGCCGATATTCGATTCTGGAATTGCAGGCGTTCTAATGACTGCCACATCGCTTTCTGGATGTGTTTCAGGCTACTCGCAGCCGAAGGGCTGTTTCCTTAAGCTCCACGACGGTTTTGGGAAGGTCCAGTACGAAAGCCAAATAGGTTTGGCCCGGCTTTTGAAGAGTGCTTACTAGCTCAGAGCTAGACCGAACGAGAACAACATCGTTTCCACTGACAACCAAGCGTGCCTCAGCTAAAGACATCTCTAGACGCGGATTCTTGCGAAGAAAATGAATGATATTTCCAAGTGCCTTCGTTGTAACGCCACTGCGTCGAAGCTCGACTGCAACACGGAGCGCAATGAGATCACGAAAGCTGTAGACGCGTTCACTGCCCGTGCCAGAAGCCTGCATAATGCTCGGCTTGATCAAGCCAGTTCTAGCCCAAAGATTCAGAGTCTGGTAAGGAACACCAGTGATCGCCGTTACTTGCTTTGCCGTGTATCTTCCAGTATCCGCAGCTACTGCCATTTAGTATAACGAATTATATTATATTCTAAACTAGTGTGCTGAGTTAGAAATTCGTTGACAAAGAAATGAGATTTCTTTATTCTGGGGTAGAAGATACTGCCGGAGGCTGCATGCGAACAGGGCGCCCGAAACAACCGCTTACTCTTGACTCGGCT
>JALYVD010000200.1 GCA_030853405.1 Acidobacteriota bacterium
CACGATCCGGATCACCATCGGATTCACGTCGCGCAGCACGGCTCGTAAAGTCAGTCGTTTAGAGGAAATGGATTCAACCATCCCTCAGCCTAAACAGCAGCCTGACCCCCGACTTCCTGGCGCACTCCTAACTTCCTGGCGCACTCCTATGTGATACGCCGCCGAATTTCGTTTGACGCGGCCGGCCGGTTTAACGCCTTATAGAGAATACCCTTCCAGCCCATTTCTCTCACCTACCTCATACTTGAAGTACGCGTGTGGGAGTATAGTATTTTCGTTTTTAGTCCGCGAGTCTGTATTCTTCGCCAACGTCGGATTAACGGGAAGTACAAACCGTACGAACTTCCCACGAGACTGGATCATACTCCATTTACGAACAGAATGAAAATTATCCTTACTTCTTTGTTGCTCATCGGCTCCACTGCGGCGCAGATCAAAGCCGCGCCTTTGGTTTGGACGGCCTCCAGTTTGGCCCGGATTTGGCAGAATAGTCCTGCTGGTTCTTCAAATAACATCGATCTCTACGAAGCGAAAGACGAGACCTATTCGTTTCAAATTGGAGTACAGAGTTCTTCCGGTACTCTTACCGTTAACAATGTAACTACCGGTGGTCTGATCGGGCCAGGCGGCGCCACGATTTCCGGGTCCGACATTGTTTTGTATCGCGAGCAGTACGTCTCGGTTCCGGCCTTGCCGGGTTATTTATCCGGCGGCCCGAATGCTCCAGGGGGCGCCGGGATGTATCCGGACGGGCTGATTCCCTTCATCGATCCTGAAACCGGCGTCGCGCCCGTGGGCGGCAGCATCCATGCCGTGCCCTTCAATGTGGTGGCGGGAACCAACCAAGTCCTTTGGGTAGACGTTCACGTTCCCGTGGGAGCTCCGGCGGGGAATTACAACGGCACGGTTAGTATTTCCAGCGATTCCGGATCGTCTACCGTCACCTGTAACTTACAAGTGTGGAATTTCACCTTGCCCAAGGCGCCAGCGTTGATAAGTTCGGTGCAGGCGACCCACAATCGCAACGATCTGATAGCGCGAGAACTTCTCCGGAACCGGCAATCTCCCGCCTGGTATGTCTCCTCGCGTGCGCTTGAGTCGCAATACATCGATCAGTATGGCTTGAACTCGGTGGGGGTATTCATGGGCACGGGTTGGTACTTGGGGAATTGCAATGGAGCGCTCGTCGCTTCCCAGCCCTCCGCATTCTCCTATCATTCTTTTTATGCGGCTCACGACCCTAGGTTGGTTATGTATAACTTCTTAGCCGATGAGGTGGGCCCCGAACATGGTTGCACAGGAGTCTACCCAACGCTCATTCAGTGGGCGGACGATATGCATGCCGCGCAGCCGCAGTTGAAATCGTTCCTGTCCGTCAGCCCTCAGCCCAACGTCTCCTCGTTATACGGCAAGATCGACATCTGGGCCACGCAACCGAATGAATATCAAAAATACGCTGCAGACAATAGGGCCCGCATCGCCGCGGGGGACCAAGTGTGGCTTTATAACGTTCTAGTATCCGACACCTACACTCCAAAGCAGAACCTTAACTGGGGATCGCTCGACTGGCGTCTTTCCCTTGGATATTTGTCGGCGAACGTAGGTTTTACAGGTTGGCAGCAATGGTCGATCGATTGTTGGGGTTCTGACCCGTGGCATTCGGGAGCGCCCGGAGGGTGCTCCAATCGGGAGGTTCCTGGCGACGGGATGTCCATGTACCCCGGCGCTGATGTAGGCCTGATTGGATACGCTCCTTCCATTCGCATGAAATGGAGCCGGGACGGCATCAACGATTACGAGTATGTGCATATTCTGCAAAGCATGGGACGGGGAGCTTGGGTGCTCTCGCAGATCGATCCGATTGCCCATGACTTTGCAAATTGGACGAGAGATTATACACAGTTGGAAGCGGTGCGGAATGTGCTTGGGCGTAAAATCGAGCAGCTCTCCGGTTCAAACGGTACGAATTGAAGTGACTGGATGGGGCGAATTCTTTCGAGTTCGCCCCGGCCCGTGAACATCCTTTTGTAGTAGTTGGGCCTACTTCTTAAAGCTTGCTCCTAAAACAATCCAGGCCGTGTCTGAAGACTTGGCCCCGGTCGCTGCGATGCTGTATGTGCCAGCCGACGGTAGCACGCTGTCCTGCGTAATCGTTTCGTCTGAATTCGCGAGACAGGACGCGGTTTGCCGGCCCGTGTATCCCGTTCCCGCCATCGGGACCGTGTTAGCCGTACAGGAATACCAATCCGCAATGCCAATCGCTACTTCATTGGCTTGCGTGGTGATCAGCGTATTTCCGCTGCTCGCGGATTGCCCGTTCCCCCAGGCGCTTGTTTTGGCGTCCAAGGCGTTGGCCGTTGCAACTCCGCTGTATTCGCTCGCCGCCGCCCAGATGTAGCTGGTGTTCGAATTTCCCTTCACCGTGACGGTGTCGGCTCCACCGGCAATATTCATGGCGTACCAGATCTCGATATCCTGATTGCCCACCTTCAGAGAAGCCGCTTTGGCAAACGTGTTCTTCTGGGTGTCGCTCACCGAGGCCACCGTGGCATCACCGTTATTAATCTGGACGGCCAGAAAATGTCCCGCTCCTGTTGAGTTGATGAAAGAAACCGTCGCACTCGTGCCTGCCGTTCCCGCAGCGCCAGTCTGGGCCGACTGCAGCAACGCGGTCCCGCCACCCCCGCCTGCACCGATCACAACGCTCAACGCCCGCGTGGCTTTCCGTGAATTACCGTCCGTCAGTTGCACTGTGAAGTTACTCGTGCCCGACGTGCTCGGCGTGCCGGAAATCACACCCGTGCCCACAGCCAGCGATAAGCCGGCTGGCAGCGTCCCGGCAGTGACGGCCCAAGTGTAGGGCGTCATTCCGCCAATTGCAGTCAGCGTTGCGTTATACGCCGTGGTTTGTGCCCCGTTCGGCAATGAGGTTGTCGCGATCGCCGGTGCGGCTGGTGCAGCACCGGTTGCTTTGAAGCTGGCGCCTACGACGATCCAGGTGGAATCGGAAGGGTTAGCGCCGGTGGCGGTTACGCTGTAGGCGCCAGTGGACGACAGGACGCTGTCCTGGGCCACGGTTTCATCTGAATTGGCGAGACAGGAGGCGGTCTGGCGGCTGGTGTATCCGGTACCCGGGGTGGGAATGGTGTTGGCGGTGCAGGAATACCAGTCCGCAATGCCAATCACTACTTCACTGGCTTGGGTGGTCGTGAGGGTATTGCCGCTGCTCGCCGACTGTCCGCTCCCGGACGCGCTTGTCTTGGCATCGAGCGCATTGGTGGTTGCCACCCCGCTGTATTCGCTCGCCGCCGCCCAGATATAGCTGGTGTTAGAATTTCCCGTCACCGTGACGGTGTCGGCGCCGCCGGTGATATTCATGGCATACCAGATCTCGATATCCTGATTGCCCACCTTCAGAGAAGCCGCTTTGGCAAAGGTGTTCTTCTGGGTGTCGCTCACCGAGGCCACCGTGGCATCACCGTTATTAATCTGGACGGCTAGAAAATGTCCGGCTCCGGTGGCGCTCAACGTAACCGTCGTGATCGCGCCCGCCGTTCCCGCCGTGCCGTTCTGCGCCGACTGCAGCAGCGTGACCCCGCCGCCGCTGCTTGCTGGATTGATTGCACTGATCACGAGGCTTAAGGCTTGCGTCGCCTTCTTCAAATTGGCATCGGTCACCTGCACGGTGAACGTACTTGTGCCCGAGGCGGTCGGAGTGCCGGAGATCACGCCTGTGCCTGCGGCCAGCGATAAGCCTGCCGGCAGCGTCCCGGCTGTGACGGCCCAACTGTAAGGTGTTGTTCCGCCGGTGGCCATCAGGGTGGCGCTATACGCCGCGTTTTGTGCCCCATTCGGCAATGAGGTTGTCGCGATCATAGGCGTGGCTGGGACAATCAAGGTCAAAACGGCAGAACCGGTTCCCCCCTTGTTTCCGGCAGAGATGCTAACCGCATACGTACCCGCGGCGTTCGGCGTACCGGAGATAACGCCGGTCGTTTGATTCACTGCGAGCGAGGCCGGTAAGCCAGTGGCATTAAAGCTTGTTGGAGTATTGGTTCCGGTAATCTGATAACGGAAGCTTTGTCCGGCGGACGCTTGTGCGCTTGTGGGACTGGTGATGGAAGGCGCGTTTACAGTTCCGCCGGAGAGCTGGTCGATTTTATTCCCAAGCACATTTCGTGCCACTTCCAACTGCGTATAGTCTCTCGTCCAATTTGCAAAGTCATGGGCAATCAGATCGATCTGCGAGAGCGCCCAGGCGCCCTGCCCCAGAGTCTTCAGGATATGTACGTACTCGTAATCGTTGACGCCATCGCGGCTCCATTTCATTCGGATGGAAGGAGCGTACCCAACGAGGCCGACATCGGCGCCGGGGTACATGGACATCCCATCGCCAGGAACCGCCGGGTTTGAACACCCTGCCGGCGCTCCCGAATGCCACGGGTCGGAACCCCAACAATCGACCGCCCACTGCTGCCAACCTGTAAAACCTACATTCGCCGACAAATATCCGAGGGAAAGACGCCAGTCGAGCGAACCCCAGTTGAGGTTCTGCTTGGGAGAATAATTGTCTTGAACGAGGACGTTATAGAGCCACATCTGATCGCCCGCCGCTTCGCGTGTTTGAATTTCCGCGGTGTTCTGCTGATACATCATCGGTAGGATCGTCCAGATGTCCACAGCGGTGCGGCCTGTCCCGTCATTGTAGAGAGGAGAGGTGAATGACGCTTCGGGGGAAATACTTACGAGGCTCATCAAATTTGAATTGGCTAGGTGCATGTTGCGCGCCCACTGTACGAGAGTCGGATAAGTGCCTGTACAAGACTGTTCCGGATATACTTCATCAGCGAGAAAGTTGTAAACGACCAGTCTCGGATCATGCGCCGCATAGGCCGATGCAAATTGCGCACTGCTCGGCATGGCCACGGACGGGGTAGGATTACTTCCTTGGCAATTTCCGTTGTACCAGCCTGTGCTCATAAATATGCCCACCGAGTTCAAGCCATACTGATCGATGTATTGCGACTCAAGTGCAGGTGAGGAGATGGACCAGGCGGGAGATTGCCGGTTCCGGAGAAGTTCTCGCGCCATCAGATCGTTGCGATTGTGGGTCGCCTGCACCGAACTTATCAACGCCGGCGCCTTGGGCAAGGTGAAATTCCACACTTGCAGGTTGCACGTGACGACCGATGATCCGGAATTGGTGGAAATCGTGAAGGCGCCGTTGTAGTCTCCCGCCGGAGATCCCACGGGAACGTGAACGTCTACCCAGAGGACTTGGTTGGTTCCCGCCACCACATCGAACGGCACGGAATGGATGCTGCCGCCCACGGGCGCGACGCCGGTTTCAGGATCGATGAAGGGAATCAGCCCGTCCGGATACATGCCGGCGCTTCCTGGAGCATTCGGGCCGCCGGATAAATAACCCGGCAACGCCGGAACCGAGACGTACTGCTCGCGATACAAAACGATGTCGGACCCGGAAATCGTGGCGCCGCCTGGCCCGATCAGACCACTGGTAGTTACATTGTTAACGGTAAGAGTACCGGAAGAATTCTGTACTCCAATTTGAAACGAATAGGTCTCGTCTTTCGCCTCGTAAAGATTGATGTTATTTGAAGAACCAGCAGGACTATTCTGCCCAATCCGGGCCAAACTGGAGGCCGTCCAAACGGTTGGAGAACTCTGCTGCGCCTGCAGCGTTCCAATGCAAATGCTTAACAGCAAAGGCAGTACAGCGCCACGCATGTATTGTCGGCACGGCGTCCGGCAGCCCATTTGGCCAATAGTCCTTGTCAGGCGCGCCCATGATCCTGAAAGAATAAATAATTTGTAAACCAATGATTCTCCTTGTTTTCCGGTAAACAGCGCGCGAACAGCGCAGCGCAATTTTTATTAATCGCGTGAGTTACTCAAACGTTCGCCGGAAATAACAATGTGGAGAATCGTTAATATTTGTCTCTTATACCTCTATGCCGTTGTTGACTTATCATCCAAACAGCCATGCCCTCGGTCGGTAGCATGACGTCTAAATCTCTCCGATCAATGCCAGTGGCTTCTCCGTACCGCGTTGCGTCGATCTCGACGGTTGTGTTGCAACTTTCGTACTCAGCGGTGCTGGTAGCTTGAAAACACCCGAATGACAATGCGGCCGACGATCTTCAATGGCGGCAGACCGAGCCGCAACTCATTCTCTGTGCGGTCCGCTGGTACCTTCGGTATTCGCTATCGTTGCGCGATGTTGAAGAGTGCTCGGGGAACGTTGTTGGAAGCCGAACCACACGACCGTATGGCGCTGGGTGCAGCGGTATGGTCCGGAACTCGACCACCGCCTGCGACGCCGTCTGAAGCCAACCAACAAGTCGTGGCGTGTCGACGAGATTTACATCAAGGTAAAAGGTCGCTGGTGTTATCTGAATCGAGCGATCGATTTGGCGGGTGCCACAATCGACTTCCTGCTATCGGCATTCCGCGATGCCGATGCTGCCAAACGGCTGTTTCGCAAGGCTCTGAGCGCTCGTTCGCATCCGCAGCCCGCGGAGCAGGTCATGCCGCCGCTGGGGAGGACCAGAAGCCTCTTCCAGCCAGTTGGCCGCTTTCGGTGTAACCAATACTTTCTAACTTGCGTGCGGTAGGACTTCCCTCGCGATTTTGTGGGCATCAGCGGAGCGCAGGTCGTACTCCGTTTGCAAGTTCATCCAGAGCGCGGCGGACGTTCCGAAGAAACGCGCCAGCCGAAGCGCGGTATCCGCCGTAATTCCACGCTTCCCGTTGACAATGCCACTCACGCGATTCGGAGGAACACGCAACGCTCGCGCCAGTGCATTGATGCTGACGTCACGTTCTTGCATCTCATCCTTCAACATTTCCCCGGGGTGTATCACCAACACCTTCCTATTCATTTTTTCCTCCTAGTGGTAATCCACGATCTCTACGTCGAACGCATTGCCGTCTTTCCAGCGAAAGCAACCGCGCCATTGCTGGTTAATCCGAACGCAAAATTGGCCCCGGCTATCGCCTTTGAGCGCTTCGAGATGATTGCTCCGTATAGCACGCAGGTCCTCCAGCGTTTGGGCAGCATTTAACCAAAGCAAACGTTTCAATGCCTGAGCTCCGAAGCCGCTGAAGGCCTGAACGAATTTGCCCTGGTAGAAGGCCTCCGCTCGCGCATCCTTGAACGACTTGATCATTACCGAAGTAAAATAAAAAACGCCCGCGCTTCCACAAAGCGAGGAGTGGAAGCTCTCACTGAGCGCTTCCCCGGGCTCTTAACCTCTTTGTCGAGCTGCCTCTTGCGTCAGCCGCAAACGCAGATGTGAAAACGATGGGCGAAACCTGCCCGGCTGACTACACGGACCAGATGACACAGAACGCAATACAAATGACGAATATGATGCTGTTGAGCCCCGGCCAGGGTCGCCTCACCCGGAATATCTGGCAGCAGCGAAGCGCGAGTGGAGAGGCGATTGGGTCCTGGATTACTTGGGCCTTCACGGCATACTGGATACTCTTTGTCGCCGGTGCCTTCCTGGGCCCACAAGCAACGTCGGCGGCGTTGTGGTCCTTGGCGTTCTGGCCTTGGTGCTCCTCGAGCGGTCGTGGGTTCGCATGGATGCAGTTGTCATGGCCAGTCTGGCTGCTGCGACGTGCCTTCCGCTACTGCAAGTTTTGTTTACCAGCGCCCCCGATCCGGAATCGCTTTTCAAGCATATATCGCTCTGTCTGGTAATTGTGGCGGCCCGTCTTCTGCAGTTGCCCGCTGCTTTTAAATCGAAGTTGCGCTGGCCGCTGGTGGCGCAGGTTGTGGCCATCCTCCTCATCTCGCTGACCCTCTGCCGGTCGGCACGCGGCGTGAGCGAAACGGTTAAAACGACGACCAAACCCGCTATCGCAATTGTGAGGAACGGGTCCGCTTTAACGGCTTAGTAGTTATCGAGACTTACTCGCCTCTAAACAGAAACGACCGGATAAAAACTACATGGAAGTCCAGGCAAATCTAATCCGCGCTCGATTAGATCGGCGCGAGATTCTCGCGAGGGGCGGATTGCACGGCGATTGCTGCGCTCACTCCGGCCAAACGGACAGTCCGGGGCACTCACTCGACAGTCTAGTATTGCCGAGCCAATGAACACGAAAGCGCTTCGCTACACGCCTGTCCGAGTGCGCCAGGAAGTCGGGGGTCAGGCTGCTGTTTAGGCTGAGGGATGGTTGAATCCATTTCCTCTAAACGACTGACTTTACGAGCCGTGCTGCGCGACGTGAATCCGATGGTGATCCGGATCGTG
>JALYVD010000201.1 GCA_030853405.1 Acidobacteriota bacterium
AAGCGCTTTGGCGAGCGAAGCCGTAAGCCGCGAGCCCTTTGCTCTCCCGGAATTTCTTCAAGAGTTCGCGTACTACGTCGGCTAGGGGAGCAAGCCGTTTGCGGTCGGGCCAAGCCTTCCGGCAAGCCTCATAAAAATTCACGCGCTCTAGTAGCAAACCGAAGTGGGGAGTCTCGGCCGCGTGCTTTGTAACTTCCCCTGGTTGAACGCCCAAGGCGGTAGCCACCTCTTTCAACCTGGACGGCGAGGCTAGTTTAAGACTCTGGTATCCGGCCCAGATGGTACGCAACTGACGCCGTGTTGTAAAAAGGTGGTCCAGAAACGCCGCGTTTTCTACCGCCGTGTAGATTCCACTCTGGCCCTGGCTTTTCCATTCTGAAAGCTTCTTCGCCAATCCAGCGTTCGCCCTCCCCGCGAGGCGTGCGGAAGTGAAAACCCTGACTAAGTTACTGTGGCGCAATTTGCGGTCCTGACGAAGTAACGACTGGTAGAAGGCGATATCTTCGAGCGCCCGCACGGGGGGCAAGCCTCCTACTTCCCGATACACGCTTGGACGAACGGCAAGACTCGACCCAAAGTGCTGGTGATGCCGCGGCCATGGATCGAAGGGCTCAGGGTCGAGACGCGACTCCACCCAGGAGACCAATCGATGATATGTATCATCGTACCGGTTAAGCGCGCGGGTACAGGCGTCGAGCCGCTCTTGTTGAACGCCGGGTATTAAAACACGGCCGCCTACCGCCTCGGCGCCGTTCTGCAACTCAGCCAAATTCTGGGCGATCCAGTTTGATGAGACGCAAGTATCCGCGTCCGTGCTGAGGATTGCGCCGTTCGCGCCCGCAACCATTTTCAATCTACGGCACGCCTCATCCATAAGTAACTTTCTGACGTTTCCGATGTGCGCCTCCCGTTCGCCAAAGTTGCGTTCGATAACATGCAACTGAAATCCAGGAAAGTCCCGCCCGACAGCTTCGGCGGCTTCTCGTGACCGGTCGTGCGAGTCATTGATAAGGACGATAACTTCGTACAACGAACGTGGTAGCGGAGCACCGTCGCAAGATTTTTGTCCCGCAAGAGCGCGCAGTGCGAGCGGAAGTAACTCTTCTTCGTTGCGGGCGGGAACGATTACGCAGGCTTGCAGATCACGGCTCGGCGGTTCGTCAATCGTTATTGAAGAAGAGATTTCCATAAACGGCCGTATCTGGGGATCCAGATCCTCTCTCCCGTTTTATATTTGGACGCAAACGCTGCAATCGCCGTTGCTTCCCCAGATTGGATCTGAGTTCGGTATTGACTTGCGAAGCGGCGCTTCAACCGAATGTTGCAAATGTTCCGGAGCACCACCGGATGCAGAGGGACATTCGTGCGCCGTTCCGTGTCGCGCACTCGTTCCAGAATGGCGTTTTCAGGCGTCCACGTCGCGTAAGGGAGATCTTCGTAAAACGCCAGCGTTCGGTGCCGCACAATATCTATAGCTGCGGCTCTTACCGTCAGATGATCGAGGTGATTGCCTAATCCCAGGGGAGCTATCACCGGCCATACGCGGCAGAGTCTCTCCAGAACTGTCGATACAAGCCGCACGTCGCATGTCCGGACAGAGGCTTCATCGACATTACAAACGGAAGCCGTATTTTTTTGTAGCCGTAAGGGAGCGTCCAGAAGGCCGGCCGATTCGATTTGGATGCGCCGGTCGATCATGGCCAACGCACGGCGATCCTCACGCCTCCGCTGTTCTGAAATTTCGGCTACAAGTTCTTCCCCGCGAGTCATTGCATGAGGGCCGTAGTTGCTCCGAGTGAAAACATTTGCAACGGTCACTTGAATCGGCAGAGTGCGCCAGTAACAGAGAGCAACGCTGAGCGAGAACACGGCGTCATCCCGATGCGGTGACAAAACGAACAAGCGTTTCATCCACGTTTGAGAAGCTAGAACCCGACTGCGGGTATCGGAACGATACGTCCCGCCGCCGCCGCTGCCGCCTTGACCGGAACAAAGCCCGGGGCCGCGGCAAGTTTCTTGCAGAGAGTTAGCGCCTGTGCAACGACCTGATCCATGTTGTAGTAGCGGTAAGTCGCGAGCCGGCCTACAAAATGTACGTTCCTGGTCGCTTCCGCCAGTTCCGAGTACTGCTTATACAAGCTATCGTTCGCAGGGGTTGGAACAGGATAGTAAGGGTCTCCTTCGTCGCACGGGTATTCGTAGACAACACTTGTCTTAGAATGCTTTTGCCCGGTGAGGTGCTTGAACTCGGTCACGCGCGTATAACTGTGATCGTTCGGATAATTGATCACGGCGACTGGCTGAAGATACTCGCGATTCAAAGTTTCGTGTTTGAATTCTAACGAGCGGTAAGGAAGCCGACCGAACCGGTAATCGAAATACTCATCCACCGGGCCGGAGAAGATCAATTCGTTGAAATCTATCTCATTGACGACGTCGCGGTAATCGCACTTCAGGTTGACTGTAATATTCGGATGGTCCAGCATGTTCTCGAACATGCGCGTATAGCCGTTCTTCGGCATGGCCTGAAACGTGTCCGTGAAATAACGGCCGTCGCGGTTAGTCCTCACCGGAATGCGCGCCGTCACTAATGCGTTCAGTTCGGACGGGTCCTTACCCCACTGCTTTCGCGTGTAATTGCGGAAGAGCTTTTCGTATAAGTCGCGTCCTACTTTACTAACTACAACGTCTTCAGAGGTCCTGATGAACGGCCGCGATTCGGCGCGGGCGGCGAAAAACTCTTCAAGCTGCGAAGAATTGAGTTGCAGATCGTAAAGTGTGTTCACGGTATCGAGATTGATAGGAACCGGAACGAGTTTTCCATCGACCGAAGCGAGCACCCGGTGCTCATACGGGCGCCAGGAAGTATATTGCGAAAGATACTCGAAGACCGGCTCTGAGTTGGTGTGGAAAATGTGAGGCCCATAGCGATGAACAAGTATCCCGGCCTCATTCAAATGATCGTAGGCATTCCCGCCGACGTGACTTCGCCGGTCCACGACCAGCACCTTCTTCCCATATCCGCGCGCCAGTCTCTCGGCGGCGACGGCGCCGGCAAATCCGGCCCCCACAATCAAGTAATCAAACATGGGCTGCGCCTTTCATCGCCATAGCTGGGAAGGATGCGGCTCGACCGGCTCTTACGGCTGAGAGACCTTTCGAGCTGAGAACTTCCTCGATCAGTTGGTTCATGCCGCTCCAGGTGCCGTCCCACGAAGACTGCGATAAGAACGCATCGGCTCGTCCCTGAAAAGCGCTATTGAATGGACTGTGTAGCATAAAATCGGCAATCCTGACGAAATCGCCGGCATTCTTTACGATTCCTACCAGCTCGAGATCGCCATAAGAAGTAACCACATCGCGGATAGGAGTGGAAATTACCCGCAGACCAGCGGCAAGATATTCGGGCGTTTTCGTGGGACTGATATAGCGTGTCGATTCATTCAGCGCGAACGGCAGCATACCTATATCCCAGCCACCGAAATAAGCGGGCAGATCCTGATATGCCTTCATACCCAGATAATGGATGTTGGCACGCTTCGGCAGCGTTGCAGGATCGATTTTGAGGACGGGCCCCAATAAAACAAACTGCCAGCCGGGCCGCAACTCAGCGGCTTTGTCCAACAGAGCGATGTCCATGCGTTCGTCGATCACACCGGCATATCCGATTCGCGGACGCGGAATTCCGGATTGATCCTCCGGTTCTTTTTTTACGACGCGGGCTCTCACGAAATGTGCCACATCGACACTGCTTGCAAACTGATAAACGGAACGATGCTGCTGACGTTTGGCTTCATACAAACTCGCTCCGCCCGTGAACACAAGATCCGCGCTGTCGAATAAATCCTGCTCGTTGGCTCGCATCGTCGGTGGCGCTCCGGCAAAGGCCGATAATTCATCCATGCAGTCGTAAATCACCGCGCCCGGGTGAAGATGATTCGAGAACTCACGTGCCATTGGGGTGTAATACCAGGCAATGTAACCTGATATCTGCCGTTCAATCAGCAAAGATTCCAACAACTCCCGCTGCCGCTGCACAATTTCGTCGTGACTCAAGCCGCGGGGCAGGACCGGCGTACAAACATGCACGCCGGTATCAGAGCAGACCGAAGTTCGAAGACTGCCGCGCGAAGTTGAATTTTCGCTACCGTCATCCTCGCAGTTACCCCCAAAGACGGGCTCCTCAAAAAAGAAAACTCTGCTATGCCTGGCAAACCGGCTCATCAGGTGCTGAGGCCGTTGGAAAACAAACCCCCACCGGAGATGAGAAAAACAGATCAGATCGATGCTTTGGGTCGTCATATCCCGCCTTCGGATTTCGAGCAAACTTTCTTTGTTGTGTTAACAGCGCCTCGGCAAGAGGCTGGTGAATCTCCCGATTGCCGAGATCGTCGGCGTAATCGAAGAGACCGTTATGACAGTGCCGGTCGTCATCCCAACCGGGATGGTTGAGAATCGGGTACAGGCAAATTCCGTGAACGGGGATATCCTGGGATATCGCGCATGAGACCTCATCGCAGACATAGTTGAACCAGTCGGATCGAGTTTCGTCCTCAGTGCCCGTTTCAGAGACGAACAGAGGACGGCGATAGCGCGTCCACACATCATTTAAAATCTGATGAAAAGGACGCCATCGCGGGTCGTCTCTGCTCAAAGGTCCGGCATTATGAATCCACTCGTTTCGGGCGTAGTAATTAACACCTATGATGTCGAGATACTCCGGACGTCCTCCCAGTTCCGGCGCCAAGCGTCCGCAGAGCATGTCCCAGCATTCAAACTGCGCCAGCGTATAGAGCCGCGCTTCTTCGTCGTCGCCCGGAATATCCGGGTTGCCCACAATGTGAATCACCGGTTCCGGAGCGATTAATCTGACACCGGGCAATTCGCGCAAAAGTAGTTCGCTGCAGGCTACCGCCGCCCTCAACAGGCTCCGCTTCAACTCATGTCCGCGATTGATCCCAAACGGAGAGATAGCAGCCTTATCGCCACCTGCCCAGGAGAGAAACGAAATTTCGTTCACCGGGGCCAACATGGGGCCAAATATCCCCCGCGTTTTTAAAAAATCAATTAACGCGTGAGTGAACCGCGCAAATTGATCCGGAAATTGATTCGAAAACAAATCAATGTGTTCGGGGCAGCCAAAATGCAGGACATCAAGGATTACCTCAATTCCAAGATCTTGGGCGCAATCGAAAAAACGTTTCAGCGATTCAAAATCGTAAACTTCCGGCGTCTTCTCGATAAGATGCCACCGAGCCGCCGTCCGAACAGTCCGTATTCCTAACTCGCGGATGGCACTGTAGTCTTGTTTGGCGAAGCAGTCGTGGCGAGTAGAATCAAGGAGATCCAGACGTCTCCCGTATACGTTCCGGTGCGTGGAACATTCGAAGCCCGCTTGGAAAAAACTTCGGAAAAGTGGGCACACAGGCAGCAATACGTATCCTTATTCTCCGATTTCTGGGGACAATCCAGTAATTTGGGGGCAAGAGATTAAAGAACATACTCGACCCCCGCGAATTATGGACTGTTCTACAAGGAATTAGTTTCAGTCCTGTGAGTTCCCCAACTCACGCCATTGTAACCCAAGTTACTCGTTCAACCCGCGAGCCGCTACTTTACCCAGCGAGGTCAAAGCCTGAAACAAACTCCCAAAGCGTTGGTTTAGCGCTTTGCCGCGGGCTTCCCCGCTCTTCTGATGGGGGCTAGGCAACAGTTTGTTTGCAAGTTGCATTACAGTCCGAGTCGCCTCGGGCAACAGCGCTTCCGCGTGCGTCAAGAGCTTCGCGGGCAGCGATATCGTGCAGGTTAAGGCGCGCTTTTGCAACGATTGCCGGATGGTACGGGCGGATTCCTCCGCCGAGATAGATAGGCCCGGCAAATTGCCCAACAAACTAAACCACGCGAATTCCTTCTCGCTCTGACCTTTGAACTTGGCGTTCAAGTAAGAGCCGGTTCGCATTAATCCGGGCACAACCGTCATTACATGAACGCGCTCTGGATCGAGTTCCGCGCTGAGGCCCGTTGAGAACCCGACAAAAGCGAATTTTGCGCAGCTATACGGCAATAAGTGCGGGATACTGACGCGACCGCCGACGGAGGTGATATTAACGATGTGACCGCCGCCTTGCTTCTTCATATGGGGAAGAACGGCAAACGTTAAATTCACAGGAGCCCAAAACATCAGGTTCATGGCTTCGTCAAAGTCGGCCCGCGCCATATTGTCGAGCGGAGCTACCTTAATCAGTCCCGCGTCATTGACGAGGATGTCAATTCTGCCGAAGCGTCCAAGCACTCGGTCGATAAGCGATTCAATACCGGCGGATTGAGTAATATCATACGGGAAAACGGCCGCTTCGATACCCCTGGCGCGCAGACCCGAAGCCGCTTCTTCCAACTCGGATTCATCCCGCGCCACCAGCGCCACCTTACATCCGCACTCGCCAAGTTCTTCCGCCAGTGCAAGCCCTAAACCGCGAGAACCACCCGTGACTAGGGCGATTTTTCCGCGCAGATCGACCGGTCTTCGCCAAACTCTCTCGGCCAGCTTAGCGGCCGCGAAAAGAGCGACGGCGGAGAGACCTGCCGCAGCGACCCAGGGGAGTGGTTGGTTTTCTTTCGTGAACGAGGACTTCGTGGTGATCTGGCTCATGTCGGTTCCGGTCGTTTGGGCTTACTTCGTAACGACCTTAATACATTCTCTTCTTATTTGCGCCGCGCTACGGCGCCCAAAGAGAAGAAC
>JALYVD010000235.1 GCA_030853405.1 Acidobacteriota bacterium
GGCAAATCGATCCTCTCGTACGACCCACGCTCACGCGGCGCGGAAGCTTACATTCAACTCGCAAAGGAAATCTTGGCTCATGAACAAAGAGCTAAACCCGAGTCAGCGAAAAGCGCTCGGTAAGGGCCTCTCCGCGCTTCTGCCGCCGAGATCGAGCGGCATTACGCCACAAGCGGTAGTCGATACGGTTCGGGCGACACTCGTGGCGAACGCTCCGAGTGCACCGCTTCCGGAAAGCTTCGAAAGTTTCGAGACGATCCCGCTGGCGCAGATCTCTCCAAACCAGGATCAGCCCCGGGGTAGTTGGGATATGGAGAGGCTGGAGGAGTTGGCCCAGTCCATCCGGGCTAACGGTTTAATCCAGCCGATAACGGTCAGCAAGTTGGGGCCGCAGAAGTATTCGCTGATTGCCGGTGAGCGCCGCTGGCGGGCCGCCCGCATTGCGGGACTGGCGGAAATTCCGGCGTTGGTCCGGACAGTCGAACAGTCGCGCGTATTGGAACTCGCGCTGATCGAAAACATCCAGCGCGAGGACCTAAACCCTATCGAAACGGCCGTCGCGTTCGCGCGCTTAATTGAGCAGCATAAGTTAAGCCACGAGCAGCTAGCTGAGCGAACTGGCAAGGACCGTTCCAGCGTCACCAACTTTCTGCGGCTGCTGAAATTGCCGCGAGAGGTCCAGGAAGATTTGGGCCGCGGCGATATTTCGATGGGGCATGCACGCGCTCTTCTCGGACTTCCGACTCCACAGGCTCAACGGCAGGCCGCCCAGCGGGTTCTGGACCAGCGACTCTCCGTCCGGGAAACCGAGAGATTGGTCAAAGAGTTGACAGCGGTGAAAGCGGCTAACGGGACCAAAGAGAAGGGAAACGGCGAGCGTGTCATAGACCCGAATATCAGGGCCGCTATCGAAGAAATGCAAGCCGCTTTAGGAACTAAGGTCCGCTTGGTTTCGCGGTCGGGCGGTGCGGGAAAAATCGAAGTGGAATACTACTCCCAGGATGATCTGGATCGTATCTACTCGGTAATAGTAAAGTCCTGATCTGCAATAAAGATCCCGGTACAATATCTATATATGCCAATCAAAGTAGGTATCAACGGCTTCGGCCGTATCGGGCGAAATGTCGTCCGGGCAGGGATCAACAACCCTGAGATCGAATTTGTTGCAGCCAACGATCTCACAGACACGAAGACGCTGGCGCACCTTTTAAAGTACGATTCGATTCTGGGCACGCTGAAGATGGATGTAAAAGCCGACGGCGAGTACATCCACATCGGCGATAAGAAGATCAGAATTTTTGCTATCAGGGATCCTGCTGAAATTGATTGGCCGGGCTTAGGCGTTCAGGTGGTTGTCGAGTCAACGGGCCGGTTCACAGACGCAAAAGACGCTTCCAAGCACCTGCGCGGATCCGTCAAAAAGGTCATCATTTCGGCTCCGGCCAAGGGTGAAGACGTGACTCTGGTACTCGGGGTTAACGACAACACTTATGATCCAGCCAAGCACACCATCATTTCGAATGCCTCTTGCACGACGAATTGTCTCGCTCCGCTGGTGAAGGTTCTCCACGAAAAGTTCGGCATCGAGAAGGGTTCGATGACGACGATTCACAGCTACACGAATGATCAAAACGTTTTGGATTTCCCTCACGCGGATCTGCGGCGCGCTCGTGCAGCGGCGTTGAACATGATCCCGACGTCTACGGGAGCCGCCAAGGCGATTGGTCTGGTCGTTCCTGAGCTGAAAGGCAAACTGGACGGTTATTCAATGCGTGTCCCGACGCCCGACGTGTCAGTGGTGGATTTCGTCGCAGTTTTGAAAAAGGACACGACTACGGAGGCTGTCAACGCTGCGCTCAAAGAGGCTGCGGAAGGGGAATTGAAGGGTATTCTTGCTTACACTGAGGATCCAGTCGTCTCGACCGACATGTTGAACAATCCGAACAGCTCAATCGTAGATTCCGGGCTCACCAAGGTGCTTGGAGGCAATCTGGCGAAGGTTGTGGCTTGGTACGACAATGAGTGGGGCTACTCGAATCGAGTGGTCGATCTGGTTGTGTTTCTCGGCAAAAAAGGGTTGTAGGAGGGGAGCCAGTGAAAAATCCTTGGCCACTTGCTCACGCGCGTGGTTCTGCAAAGAGCGCAACAGAACCGTGACCGTGAGGGAGCGGCCTTCCTTTTTTTCACTGGCTCCGGGAGGTCCCAAATGGAAAATCATCGAAGTGAACGGGTCTCGGAAGCGCTCCGCGAGGAGTTGAGTGAGCTTATCTCCTACGAGCTCTCCGATCCCCGGATTGGCGACGCCATAGTGACTGAGGTCTTGGTCTCTCCCGACATGCGGCGCGCTCAGGTGCGTCTGCGGCTAAGCGCTAAACCTGGTGAACAGAAAGAGACCATCCGTGCACTGGAAGGCGCCAAGCATTTTCTGAAACAGCAGTTGGCGGAACGGTTAACGCTGTTCCGGATTCCAGAGCTTTACTTCGAGGCCGACATCTCGTCGGCTGTCACGGGGAGAATGGACGACCTCCTGAAGCGCGTTA
Source organism: Acidobacteriota bacterium (assembly GCA_030853405.1). Classification (GTDB taxonomy): domain Bacteria; phylum Acidobacteriota; class Terriglobia; order Bryobacterales; family Bryobacteraceae; genus Bog-105. The sequence continues at coordinate 2,541 of JALYVD010000235.1, forward strand.
AGCGCGGCCGCCCGCGCGATGTGGAGCCCTCCTCCACCTAATTTGTACCGATTTACTAGAACTTCCGCTCACCCGAAGGTAAACTCGTATTCACGTCATGAAATGTTGCTCGGGTCATCTGCCCTTTTCCATGTTTGTGTTTTTCGACCGAAAGCCAGACCGCTTGCTTACGCGCGCGGCTCAGCAAAATGGGCCGGAGGGTGAATGCGCTCGGCTCAATTAGGCGGAAGATTTCTGGATACTTGCCGTCGGCGGCCGACCGATGTACGCCCGGTCTGGTTCATGCGGCAAGCGGGCCGATACCTGAAGCCGTATCGAGATATTCGCGCTAAACACGGCATCCTGGAGATCTGTAAAAATCCGGAACTTGCGGCTACGGTAACCCTGCAGCCGGTCGAGATCCTGGACGTGGATGCAGCTATCATTTTCGCCGATCTGCTTTTGCCAGTGGAGCCGATGGGTCTCAAGCTGGAGTTTATCTCCGGTGAAGGCCCTTGCATAGACAATGCGATCACGGAACCGGAAGATATCGATAGCCTGGCGACGGACCGTACCGAGGATCTCGGGTACGTTGGCGAGGCGATTCAGATCGTCACGCGTGCACTGGGCGGTCGAGTGCCCGTGGTCGGATTTGTAGGGGCGCCCTTTACTCTGGCCAGCTATATGATCGAGGGCGGTCCGTCGAAGACGTTCCTGAAAACCAAGAAATTGATGTTCGGGAACGAGACGATGTGGCGCAGGCTGATGGGCAAGCTAGTGGACGTGCTTGGCGATTTCGCGCGTATGCAGGTGGCGGCAGGAGCGCGCGCCATCCAGGTATTCGATAGTTGGGTAGGCGCGTTGAGTCCCGAGGACTATGTTCGCTACGTCCAGCCCTATTCGCGCGCGCTGATTGAGCGCATTCGAGCGGCGGGCGTTCCGGTGATTCACTTTGGAACGGGCGCTGCGGGCTTCTTTCGCGAGCTACACGCGGCTGGCGGAGACGTGATAGGCGTGGACTGGCGTATCAACATCGATCAGGCATGGATGGACATCGGTTACCGCTGCGCGATACAGGGGAATCTCGACCCGGTTGCTCTGTTTGCGCCGCTTCCTGAGTTGCGTACGAAAGTCACCGACCTACTTCGCAGAACCGGCACGCGTCCGGGCCATATTGTGAACCTGGGGCATGGAATTCTGCCGGAAACTCCGGTCGAGAACGTGAAAGCCGTCGTGCAAATTGTCAGAGACTTCCACCGCTAACCGGCAGGAGAAAGTTGTCGTTGTCGGGGGGGGCATTTCGGGCCTCGCGAGCGCCTATTTCCTCTCAAAAAATGGCTTCCGGCCGACTCTGATCGAGAAGACAGACCGGCTTGGCGGGCTCATCCAAACCCAACTGATGGACGGCTGCGAACTTGAGGCCGGACCCGACAGTTTCATCGCGGCGAAACCAGCGGTTGCGGAGCTCGCCGCCGAGTTAGGTATTACGGACCAAATCATCGGGTCGAACGATGAGCGCCGCCGGGTTTTCATTCAGCGAAGGGGCAAGCTGGTTCCATTTCCGGCAGGCATGGCAATGATGGTGCCCGGCGATCTTGGCGCTGTGCTGCGGTCGGAGTTGTTCAACACACGAACCAAGGCCGGTTTCTTTCGTGAAGTATTGAGTTTGCCGCGCACCCGCACCGCCGATGTCTCCATCCAGGACTTCGTTCGAGATCACTTCAGCGATGAAATGCTCGCCTATGTGACTGAGCCGCTGTTATCGGGCGTTTACGGCGGTGATTCGGGCCGCTTAAGCGCGGCGAGCGTGTTGCCACGGTTCCTTGAATACGAACGCAAATACGGCAGCCTGATTAGGGGCGTCCGGCGCGAGCGCACGAAACCCGCTCAACATAAGGGCAGCCTCTTTTTGTCGTTTCACGGAGGGATGCAGACGCTTGTCGATGCGCTTGTACGAGAGATCAGCGGGCGTGTTGAAATTCGCAAGGGGGAGGCGGAGACGGTTGAGAAGACTGCAACGGGCTGGAATGTATGGGCCGGAGAACAGTCGGTATCCGCGGACCATGTAGTGCTTGCCTGTCCCGCGCACGTGAACTCGCGGTTGCTGAAAGCGGCGGCTCCGGAACTCGCCGAGACCCTTGCCGAAATCCCTTACAGGTCCGCCATTTTGGTCATGCTGGTCTATGATCGGGATGAGTTGGGGCATACTCTCGACGGATTCGGCTTTCTGGTACCGCGCTGTGAGCGGAAATCCGTTGCGGCTGCTACCTGGGTTAGCACGAAATTCCCCGCACGCACGCCGAAAAGCCGCGCCGCGCTACGTGCTTTTATCGTGGGCGAGGAAGCCGCGAGACTGATGAATACTTCAGACTCCGAGCTGGTCGCGGTAGCGCGTGAAGAATTTCAGCGAGTGATGGGTATAGGCGCCGCACCGCTGTTCTCCACCGTTCACCGATGGCCCGATTCAATGCCGCAGTATGTCGTTGGGCATGAGAAATGGAATAATACGGTGGTTCAGCAGGTAAGCCGGTATTCGGGTTTGCACTTTTGCGGGAATGCTTATGACGGAGTCGGAATTCCAGATTGTGTGCGGCTGGCGCGGGAGACAGCGAAGCGAATTGTCTTAGATTCACCGCCTAGGTGAAAGAAATTTCACTGCTTTTAATGGCAAAAATCGAAATCCGCTTGTTCAATCTTCCGAGACCCGCGCGTCTAAGAGATGTGAACAATGGTCCGCAGTTGAGATCTAGTACGAGAGAGAGCAGGAGGAGAATTCAATGAAGTTTTATGTTGGCTTG
>JALYVD010000256.1 GCA_030853405.1 Acidobacteriota bacterium
GCGGCGGGACTGATCGCGCTCGAAGAATCTCCTTCGCGCTTGCAGGACGATCACGCGAACGCGCAGTTCCTCGCACAACGGCTGGCCCAAGTTCCCGGTATCGTCATTGATGCCGAAACGGTCCGCACCAACATCGTCATCTTCGACATTTCCAAGTTAGGTCTCGACACTTCGGCATTTAGCCAGCAATTGAAGTCACGGGGCGTGCTGGCGAACGGTATCGATCCAACACACATGCGCATGGTCACGCACATGGACGTGAGCCGGGCGGATTGTCAGCTTGCGGCGGAGATGTGTAAGAATTCCGTTCATGCACTTCATTCTGTTTTATGAGTATGTAGAAGATGTCGTCGAGAAACGCGCACCCCACCGCACCGCGCATATCGAGTATCTGAAGCGGTCGTTTGACGCGGGCGAAATAGTAATGGGAGGTGCACTGGCGGACCCCGTAGACGGCGCTATTCTTGTTTTCCGGGGCGCTACTCCGGAACCAGCCGAGCGATTTGCCAAGGGCGATCCCTACGTTCTTAACGGTCTGGTTACTAAGTGGCACGTCCGTAAGTGGTCTACCGTCGTGGGAGACGGAGCCTCTCTTCCGGCTATCTAATCCGCGTTGCGCCCGAGCCAATCAAACAAAGCCCGCAACGCATTGCCACGGTGACTGACGGCAAACTTGTCCTCAGCGGCGAGTTCGGCAAAAGCGCATCCAAGCGGCGGATAGAAGAACAACGGATCGTAGCCGAAGCCGTTCGCTCCCTGGGCAGATTCCAAAACTTCGCCTTCTACCGTTCCCTGAACCACAGTCATCAGCTTCCCGGCTTTCGCCAGAGCAATGGCGCAAACGAAACGCCCGTGGCGATTGAGTTGGTGCTCAAGCCGGTTCAGGACCAGTTCATTGTTCGCCGCATCCGTCGCCGCCGCACCCGCATAGCGCGCGGAAAAAACACCCGGCTCGTTGCCTAACGCGTCCACTTCGAGGCCCGAATCATCGGCAAACACCAGTTCGTCCGTAAAGCCCGAGTAGTACACAGCCTTGATCGCGGCGTTCTCCTCAAAAGTAGCGCCGGTTTCTTCCGGCGGCGTGATCTGCTTGATATTCGGCAGCGGAAGAATCTCCGGGCCGGGGATCGGCGACTGCCGCGCCGCGAGCGCGAACTCGCTCAACTTGCCCTGATTTGTAGAGCAGGCGTAAAGAACCATGGTTTACGGCCGCGATGCGATCGCCTGTTCCTGAACGGTTCTCAGTTCCGCAATCCCGCCGCGGGCAAGCGCCAGAAGTTCCAGCAACTGCGGATCGTCAAAGGGGACGCGTTCCGACGTCGCCTGAATCTCGATGAACTTGTTACCGCCCGTCATCACGAGATTCATATCTACATCCGCTCGCGAATCCTCTTCATAGCAGAGATCAAGCAGCGGAATTCCACCCACGATTCCCACGCTCGTCGCGGCAACGGAATCGAGGATGGGCGATCGGGGCAACACTTTGTAATCCACTAGGGTATTGATCGCAATCGTAAGCGCTACATAGGCTCCGGTGACTGCGGCGGTGCGGGTTCCGCCATCCGCCTGGAGAACATCGCAATCGACTATGATGCTGCGCTCTCCAAGAGCGGCAAGATCGACCACCGCTCGCAACGAGCGTCCAATCAAGCGCTGTATTTCGTGAGTTCTACCCGATGGTTTGCCCTTGGTCACTTCACGCGGGGTACGCGTGACGGTGGCACGCGGAAGCATGGAATATTCAGCCGTAATCCAGCCCTTGCCAGAGCCTCGCAGGAAAGATGGGATGCTGTCCTCAATGCTCGCCGTACAGAGAACACGCGTGTTGCCGCTCTCGATCAAAACCGATCCTTCGGCTGTCATCAAATAGTCGGGTGTAATTTTCACCGGACGCAATTGATCGGGTGACCGTCCATCGCTTCTCATATTCAATCGCTTTAACTCCTCATCCCATGCTGCGGATCGCCGCGAAAAAGAAGAAGGCTAGAACGCCCAACCCGAGCAGCATAAGAACAAGGCAGGGAACGGCTCCCTGGCGGGGCAACATCGACGCTTTTGTAGTAGTCGCTTTCTTCTTGATTTTGGATGATGCCATCGTGATTCGTTCGCGCGTAATGGACAACCCGCGCTGGCGGGAAGTCCTCTGGTAGCGACGTGATTTGTTTTGAAGCTACTTCTTAAACAAGCTATCAAATGCCGCGCGGGCATCACTCGCGTTGCGTGGCCCTGACATTGTGCTATGGTCCGGAACTCTGCCGTTCGGCATTGCCGTCATTCCGTCGCGAGCCACAGTCACGCGCGGCGCAAAAAGGTTACAACTATTAGCTTGGTCCTTGAGGGGGATGCGTACCGGTACTACTTTGAGGCACTGAAACCGAGTGGAAGAATCGAAGTGCACGCACTGTTTGCAGCAGTGCAACGCAGCTCCGCATTTTGGACAGTTCCCTTTGAAGTCCGTGTCCGTTGCAAGCGGTACCGCGCAACTGAAACATCGCGAGGCAACCAGGTTCTGGACCAGCCGAGGAAGTTTAGGTCCCGTAACATCCAGCGGCGGCCTGGGCCCAGTGGGCCTCGGACGTTCCGAGTTGAAGGAGTTAGACCCTCGGCCTGTATCCTGATAACCGTTTTGCCGGTATTTGCGATCGCCGTCCATAATTGATCGGCTCCTTAGAAATGCCCAGTGGTCGTACAAGTACACAAATCGCGCGGTGTTCTCGCTCGAGCCAGGCGTACATCAGATGCAGTTCCAGTACTAAGAAGAAAGAGTTCTATTCGGCGCTGGAGTTCTCAAGTGAGAAAGCGGATTCAGTTTCTCGGAAGGGCTTTCTAACAGACCCCGCCTGCACCTGATTTGTATGTACCATGTTTCGTAGCGTTAAGCTAGTGCTCCACGCTAAATAATTCAGGAATATGGACTCAGATTAATCTGAGACCCACTTCAGCAGCGCGTTACACGGCCTTGTCAGTGGATTCTCGAAATGGTTCGGGCTTATCCGGACCGAGTAACCCACCCGTCCCGTCTGCTGAACTGTAAACTCGTTCGCGAACGTGACGGCTTCTCCGCGCTTTTCAACCGGCAGCAGAGTCAAAGCCTGCGTATCTTGTAACTCGCCATTCACGCCGATTTTTCCAATTACCGCCTCTACCCGGACTTCCGAAGGTTCCAGACCGCCCAAATCGATTGTCGCCCGTAGCGGCACCGCCGACCCACTCATCACATTATCGCCCGGCCCGTCACCCAATCCGACAAACTTAATCAGGTGCCAGTACTGGTTCACCCGGTCTTCCCAACCCGACTTCTTGCGCGCCGCGGCGAAACTGTTCTCGGAGATCTCGCCCCACAGCTTGTGTGCCGGTTGATATAACTCCGACATATACTCGGCCACCATACGGCCGCAGCTAAACCGCGGCGTGATGTCGGCTATTGCCGTTTTCATGCGCCGAACCCACTCGGACGGTATGTCGTCTCCGGCCGCCTGGTAAAACAACGGAACGATATCGTTCTCAAGCGTGGAGTAGATCGCGCTCGCATGGATCTCATCCTGATCTTCCGAATAAGGCACGCGATCGCCAATAGCCCAGCCGCCTGAAATCTCGTACGCCTCGTCGAACCAGCCGTCGAGCACGCTCAAGTTCAGCACGCCGTTCATCGCGGCCTTCATGCCGCTGGTTCCACAGGCCTCTTCGCCGCGCCGTGGATTGTTGAGCCAAAGATCAACGCCTTGGACCATCTCCCGCGCGACCTGAATTCCGTAGTCTTCGACAAAAATCAAACGCTTCGAGATCTCCGGATCGCGTGAGAGATTGACGATCTCGCGAATGAGGGTCTTTCCAGGATGATCTTTCGGGTGCGCTTTGCCGGCGATGACGATCTGCACCGGCATCTTCGAATTGTTAAGCAGCTTTTTCAGACGCGCGATGTCCCGGAAAATCAAAGTAGCGCGTTTATAGGTAGCGAAGCGGCGCGCGAAGCCAATCGTGAAAACATCCGGGTCGAGCACGTCCGATAACCGGCGCACTTCAGCGGCCGAAGCCTTACGTTGAATCGCGGCATTCACTGACCGCTCGCGAACGAAAGCCACCATCCGGCGGCGGCGCTTGCGGTGCATTTCCCAAAGCTCCTGGCTCGGGATTTCGTGCACCTGCTCCCACATTTTCAGATCCTCTAGCCGGTCGCGCCAATCGGGCAACAGGTATTGGTCATAAAGGCCTGAGAGGTCGCCGTTTATCCAGGTGGGCGAATGCACGCCGTTCGTAACAGAGGTGATCGGCACTTCGCTCAAGGGCAGGCGAGGCCAGAGATCCTGGAACATTTCCTGCGAGACGAAGCGATGCAGCACGCTCACGGCATTGCGGAAAGCGGAGGTCTTCAGCGCCAGCACAGCCATCGAGAAGCGCTCGGTCGAGTCCTGCAGATTCTTTCTGCCCAGTTGCAGCAATTTCTCGAACGAGAACCCCGCGTCGTGGCAATACTGCGAGAAGTAATCGTAAACCAGACTGGAGTCGAAAAGATCGATACCCGCTGGAACGGAAGTGTGCGTAGTGAACACATTGCTGACGCGCGTAGCTTCCAGAGCCTCCTCGAACGTGAGACCTTCTTCTTTAATCAGAACGCGAATTCGTTCTATGGCGAGAAACGCGGAGTGGCCCTCGTTCATGTGGTGAACGGTAGGCTTAATCCCCATCATCTCTAAAGCGCGCAAGCCACCAATGCCGAGCACAATTTCTTGACGAATGCGCTTGTGAATATCGCCGCCGTAGAGTTGGTCAGTGATCTCCCGATGCTCGGCGGATTTGTTCTGCGGAATGTTGGTGTCCAGTACGAACAGCTTCACGCGGCCGGCGTCGATGCGCCAAACTTTAATAAAGACCTGCCCCGTAGGAAGCGTGACATCCACGATCACTTCTTTACCGTTCTCATCCACACAGGGCGTGAGCGGAAGCGTGTAGAAGTCGTTGAGGGGAGTGCTCTCCTGCTGCCAGCCGTCCGGGTTTAATCGCTGCTGCAAATAGCCGCGCTGGTACAGCAGACCAACTCCGGCGAGTGCGAAATCCGAGTCGCTAGCCGCTTTCAGGTGGTCGCCCGATAAAATCCCAAGGCCTCCGGAGTAGATCTGCATGCAGTCCAGGAGCCCATACTCCATCGAGAAATAGGCAATCCGCGGAGTGTTCGGACCGGGCGGTATCGTGTGAAGATAAGCGTCGTAACGTTCACAAGCGCGGCGGTATAGAGATAGGAAGCGCGGGTCGGCTGCCGCTTTATCGAGGATGGCCTGTGAGATGCGCCCGAGTTGAAGAACGGGATTGTGATTCGACTCTTTCCAGAGCGCTGGCTCAAGGCGCCGGAATAGTGAACGGATCGTGTGGTCCCAACTCCATAGCAGATTATTCGCGAGTTCTGGAAGACGGCTCAAGGCCGCTGGCAGCGCAGGACGGACCAGGAACTCTTTGGTGGGTTGAATTTGATACGGCATTGGGTGATTGCTATAAGAAGTAGTGCTCGAAAAGCTCCAAATGGAGTACCAGGAATTCTACCAGCAATGGTGCTGAAAAATCGGGCGGACCAGGCCTGGACTGGCAGCCAGCCTTGATTATCCCATGGGAATGCGTGAAGAGGCCAACTGTTTGTCTAAACTCGAATTTCGCCAAATCCGGTATGTGGTGGATGGCCATACCGTCCTTGATGAACTGGATCTTGACGTGAATGCGGGCGAAACTCTGGTTTTGCTAGGACGCAGCGGGTCGGGTAAGACGACAGCGCTCCGGCTGATCAATCGCATGATCGAACCCACCAGCGGGACGATACGCATCGACGGCGAGGAAATCGCGCCCATGAATCCGGTGGAACTGCGCCGCCGCATCGGTTATGTGATTCAGGATTTTGGACTGTTGCCGCATTGGACTATTGAACAGAATGTGGCTTTGGTGCCGCGGCTTCTGGGCTGGCCGCTTGAAAAGCAACGGCAGCGAGCCTGTGAACTCCTGGACCAAGTGGGACTTAAGTCTGAGATGGCGCCCAGGTATCCTCGCCAGCTTTCAGGTGGCCAAAGACAGCGCGTCGGGGTGGCCCGGGCGCTTGCCGCAAGTCCGATGCTGCTCTTGTTTGATGAGCCTTTTGGAGCGCTCGACCCGATCACCCGCCATGAAATGCAGCAGATGTTTATTGCTTTGCGTACCCGCTTTGGTGGCGCTTCGATCTTCGTAACGCATGATCTTGCGGAAGCTCTTTCGATTGGCAGCCGGATAGCGGTGCTGGAGCAGGGACGGCTCGAAGGCGTCTTTACGCCCGAAGATTTCTTGAAAGCGGAGACGCCGGTCGCGAAAGCGTTCCTTCAAACGCTGCCTCGCGGGATTGCGAACGCCTAGTGGATCCCATCATTCTTAAAAGTCTGATGACGGATGTGGCGAACCTCACGGTTGAGCATCTGGTGCTGGTTTCCATCTCATCGGGCATCGCCGTGTTGATCGGAGTCACTGTCGGTATCGTGGGTACGCGGCGCCCTCAGTTGCGGCGAATCTCGCTGACGGTTGCCAACATTTTGCAAACGATACCCAGTTTGGCTTTGTTTGGTTTTCTATTACCGATACCTCTGATCGGAGGAATCGGAAAGCGCACCGCTATCATTAGCCTTGTCCTCTACTCGCTACTTCCCATCTTGCGCAACACCGTGGTTGGCATCAGTAACGTTGATGCCTCTTTGCGAGACGCGGCAACAGCGATGGGGATGACCGATGGCCAGCTTTTACGGCTGGTGGAATTGCCGCTTGCCGCGCCGACGATCCTCGCGGGAATCCGCATCGCCGTCGTGACAAATATCGGCACAGCCGTGATTGCCGCTGTTATAGGCGGAGGCGGCCTGGGCGTCTTAATCTTTAGAGGGGTGGCTTCGGTAGATACAACGCAGATTCTTGCGGGTGCTATTCCGGCGGCCGCGCTGGCTTTAATTGCGGACGGTGCGATGGGTTATCTGGAGAGGCGAATGGGCGCCAGGAAAATGGAAACAGCATGAAGCGCATTTTCGCTGTTGCGGCTTGCCTGGTCAGCCTGTGTTCCTGTTCGCGGAATCACGCGATCGTTATAGGTTCTAAGAACTTTACAGAGCAGATCATCCTGGGCGAAATCGCGGCGCAGCAACTCGAAAGAAAACTGCATATCCAGGTGGAACGGAAATTGGATCTGGGCGGAACTCTCCTCACGCATGAGGCACTGGTTCAAGGGCAAATCGATCTCTACCCCGAATACACCGGCACCGCCAGTAGCGCGGTTTTAAAGGAGAAGATTCCCGCCGACCCCGCCGCCGCTTACATGATGGTGAAAGACGCGTACCTGCAGCGGTTTCATCTCGTCTGGCTACCCCCGTTGGGCTTCAATGATACGTTTGCAATGGTGGTGCGAAGTGAAGACGGACGACGGTTGAGCGCTCCGGCTCTTTCGGCAGCCAATTCTAGAGCGTGGCGGCTCGGCGTAGGCTATGAATTTTTGACGCGTCCGGACGGTTTGAAGAATTTGGACAGGAGCTATTCGCTGCATTGGGAAGGCACGCCGAAGACAATGGACCTGGGCCTCTTGTACAAAGCACTGGAACAGAACCAGGTCGATATGGCTGCCGGGAATTCAACGGATGGCGTGCTCTCGGATGAGAGACTAATGGTGCTTGCCGACGATAAGAAAGCGTTTCCGCCGTATAACGCCTGCTTCGTCGTTCGTGAGCAACTTTTGAACGACCGGCCCGATATCAAAGGAGCATTGACGATGCTTTCGGGTCATATTACGGAAGAGACGATGCGCAATTTAAACCGGCGGGTGGACGTCGAACATCGACCTGCCGCCGAGGTCGCGAGGGAGTTTCTCTCGAACCAACCATGATCAACAAGCTTGTTATTGAAAATCTAAAACATCGCTGGGTGAGAACTCTTTTAAGTGCGCTGGTTGTGGGCGTGCAGGTGATGTCGATCCTTACACTGATCGGCTTGAGCCGCGGGATGTTGAACGACTCGGCGCAACGGGCCAAGGGGACGGGGGCCGACATCTTCTTAAAGCCCGATACGGGCGCCACCTTTGCGCTGTCGTCCGGTCAGATTGACGCCAGATTCGTACCACTAGTCCAAAAGCAGCCGCACGTGCGGGATGCAGTGGGGGTGTTAAGCGTCAATGTTGAAACCATCACGAGCATTAACGGTGTGAATCTGCCGGAGTTCGAAAAGATAAACCCTGGATTTCGATTCTTGAAGGGTGGTCCTCCCACAGACCCCGACGGGCTGATCGTGGACGAATATTACGCTCGGCAGAACAAGATTCACGTAGGGGACACCAGAAAGTTACTGAACCACGACTGGCATGTCAGCGGTATTGTGCAGGGTGGAGTTCTTGCACGGCTGATCGTAGATCTAACGAAGCTCCAGGAACTAACCAGCAATGGCGGGAAAGTGTCGGAGATCCTTGTAAAACTCGATAATCCTGCATTGACCAACGCCGAGGTCGAGACATTCAATGAACACTTCAAAGGTTCGCTGAAAGCCATTTCGCTGACCGACTTCGTTTCGCAATTCAGCATCAACAGTCTTCCGCAGTTGAAAGCGTTCATATGGGTGGTGGTTGCGCTCGCGATCGTGGTTGGATTTCTGGTGGTCTTTCTTTCAATGTATACAGCCGTTGTGGAGCGAACGCGGGAGATTGGAATTTTGAAGGCTCTGGGGGCCAAACCGGGAACGATTGTCAGCATTTTGGTACGTGAATCCCTGGTCCTGGCGATTGCCGGCTGTATCATCGGCATTCTTCTTTCTTTCGGAACCAAGGCTGTGATCATGGGGCTGGTTCCCGCTTCGCTGCAGGTGGTGGATGCTCCCGACTGGTGGCCTATTTCAGCGGCGATTGCAATCGGAGGCGCGCTGCTTGGCGCAATTTATCCGGGAATGAAGGCCGCACGGCAGGACGCGATCGAAGCTTTGGCCTATGACTAATCCAATGCCCGCCGACAACATAATCCATGTTCGCGGACTCACCAAGATTTATCACGCGGGCGAAGTAGACGTGCCCGCCTTGCGCGGTATCGATCTCGACGTAGCTCGCGGTGAATTCCTTGCGATTATCGGCCCTTCGGGATCGGGCAAATCGACTCTGTTTCACATACTCGGGGGGTTGGCGGCGCCTACCTCGGGCGAAGTTGTCATCGACGGCATGGATCTAAGCAAGTTGACGGACTCTGAAAGAACGGAGATGCGCCAGAAGAAGGTTGGGTTCGTGTTCCAGAAATATAATCTGCTTCCAACGCTCTCGGCTGGCGATAATATTGCTATCGCGCAATCGCTTGCCGGAAATTCAGCGCGCCCCGCGAACTTCGATGAGGTTTTGAACATGTTGGGCATCCGGAATCGGCTCGATCACAAACCTCGCGCTCTGTCTGGCGGCGAACAGCAGCGTGTAGCGATCGCGAGAGCTTTGGTGAATGCGCCCGCCATTCTGCTTGCCGATGAACCAACCGGGAATTTGGACACGCAGAACTCGAGTGCGGTTCTGGATTTGTTGCGTTTTCTGAACCGTAAAACCGGTCAGACGATATTGATGATTACGCACAATCCGGAAGCGGCGGCGTTTGCGGATAGGACAGTTGCTATTCGGGACGGGTTGATTCAGGCGGCCTAGGTTCTGCCACTTCTTTGAGATAAGCGCGGGACCAGAGCCATTCCTCCACAGAGCGGTCCAGTCCGGCTTTTACCGGATTCCAGTCTAGGTAGCGAATTGTCTTCTGTAACTCTTGGTCGGAGCGAATCCAATGATCAAAGGACTCCGGCTGCCAAAAGGCTTCGCCGGTCAGACCTCATAGCCGCTTCGCTCGCTTGGCTGTCACGCCTTTGAGCCACTGCACAACGTGACATGGATACGTTCGGCGTTCAGATCAGGTGCACGTGATTCGGCATGATCACGTACGCATGTAGCACATACGATTGCTTCACTGAATCCCCGTATCGCAGAGCTTCGACTAGTATGTCGGCAACACGTGTGTCGCGCAGCCACCTGGGACCTGATGCGGCACTGTTCGGCATGCTGCCCGCCAAACGAAATGTCACGAATATGGGTACGCCGTCTGGCGCCAGCGTGGCAAACGCCTTCGGAAATCGATCATATTGTGAACGAGGCCGACGGCAAGACCGTCCGCCCCACCCTTCCCTAAAAATGTTCAATCCATCCAAACGTGCTTGCCCTTGAAGTCGAAGGTGACCACTCCACGGCTTAATAACGCCGTTCCTATCGTTGCGTCGAATGTCACCGAAGGCGGGGCTTCGTCCTTGGAACTCCAGAAATAAACTGGACCATCCTGCAGGAGCGGTGCTCCATGAAAGCTGAACGCTTGTCCATCAGCACGTGCAAGTTTCAGACCCCCTTGCGTGTAGGGAAACTCGTCCTTGTTCTTCGACTTACTCGCCTTTTTCAGGCCGAGTTTCTCCACCGAATTGGGATAGATGAGCATCGTGCCCGTGAAGAGCGTATCGATCTGTGCCGTCACGGGTTGTTGATTAATCTCGAACCCGGATACGGTCAGAGTCGCCGGCCCGAATTGTCCCACTCTCCGAATTACCAAATCTCCGCAGCTGTGGGGACAGGGCTGTGCTTCATTCTCCGGTTCTGATATGCGGACCAGGTGTTTTGCAAAGTCAAGTTGAAGAAGGCGATTCTGGAACGAGCCGTACGTGAGTGCGCCATCCGCGGGGAGGGCCGTTTCGTCCAGCGCCATGAAAGGAAAGTCGCCCAGCGGTAAATCTCCAAGCCGGGCTCCGGCTACGGTTGTCTGTTGAACGGCTGTGATGTCAGTACCGTCGCCGCCCTTGAGACTCTGCAGACTGACTCCTAATTCCTGGGCCGCTTTCAAGTTGAGATAGGCGTTGATATTTGCGAGGTCAATCAGTAGCTTTAGGGTCTTGCCTGATCCGGTCGCCAATTCAACGCACGGGAGTCCCGAACAATCAAGAAGCGGAATCTCATGCAATGTGGGCGGTGGAGATTGCGCCGCGGCAGTTACTGCGAAAAGGCCACAGGCGAGCAGACTTGTCACGGAATAGCGCACGCTTCTATTCTGGCGCGCTAGTTCCCTCCGCGCCTCAAAAAATCAACTTCAAGGAGAACTGAATTTGCCGTGAATTTCCGGCTGTACGGCTGATCTCACCGAATCCCGAACCCTTGATGATATTCGCCGGAAGCCCGAAATTCACGATGTTGAAAAGATTGAAAAACTCCGCGCGAATTTGCAGATTGACAAGCTCGCCATTGCCGCGTGTTCCGAAGGGCGTATCTTTGATCAATCCGAAATCGAAGTTGTAAAACGCGGGTCCGCGGAGAGTGTTTCTTCCAAAAGTTCCAAAGCGCCCGCTGTTGGGACCTGTTCCGTCCGCTAGACCGATCGGAATGGAAAAATACGATGCGTTATCGGAACCGAGTCCGAAGTAGTCTTCGCGTATCTTTCGGCTGGTTGATAGATCGGGAAGGCCGGCCTGATCCGGGCGGTCCACTCCGTTGGATCCGACGCCTGTCTGCTGCACTCCCGAATAAACCGTGAACGGGAGGCCGCTGGTGATTGTCGAAATACTAAGAAGTTGCCATCCAGCGGTAATCTTCCGGCTCAGTGGCCGCAGAAATCGAACCCGGTCGGCGTGCAGGTCTTGGATCACGCTAGCCGTGAAGGCGTGAGTAACGTCAAAAGTTGAAGGACCCTTTTCCGCATTCGTGTCGAACGGATTTTGAGGCGCTGCCGGAGATAAAGCGCCTGACGCTCCCGAAATAAATCCCCCAAGCACCGCGCTTGTGTCATCCAAAGATTTCGACCACGTGTAGCTCGCCTGGACGCCCGGACCATCGCGTCCGATATTCCCCTGAACGGACGTCTGAAGCGAGTGATAAGTCGAATGAGACCGATCGGTAAGAAGCGTTTCGGTTCCAAACCCACCCGTCACGGCGCCCGAAGCATTGAACTGCGTGTAGGGCGCGAAGGCTGGGTCCGCGCCCGGGTAGCCGTTCGGGAAATCGGTTGCGGGCAGCCTGGCACCGGCCGTGCCGACATAGGCCGCGCTCGCGTCCAATCCGCCGAAGTGGCGCTCAAGCCCCAAACTCCAGGTGGAAAGAGAGGCGTTGCGGAAGCCGGGCCAGATGGTGCTCGTGTTCAACGGGGTGATTTGGTGATTTGGGCTAAGCGCCGCGATCCCCTGCTCGAAACGATTCACGTCCCAAACGGTGTTTGCGGGTACGGCCTTGCTATTGCCCGATGCGAAAATGTTGGCTCCGGAAGGTGTCTGTATCGTGGGCAGTTCACCGGGCGTGATGGGCACGCCGAAGGCTATTGGCGATCCGGGTGCTGCCGTCAGGCGTGGATAAATTGTGAACGGCGCTCCTCCCGTCAGAAAGTTGTCTTGCCAGATGTTGGGTGGAATAGTGGTGATTGTTCCGCCGACGGTGATCTCTAAATTTCGCCGCGGCCGCCACGCCAGTTTCACTCGCGGTCCGAAACCGGCAAGGTCAAGTTTGTAGCCCGGTTGCGGATTGACAACGTATTCCTGCCGCAGTCCGGATGGCGCATTTACATCGATCAAGCCGGACGTTCTCTTCGCTCTCTCGCTGATCGGTGTATAAATCTCGTAGCGAAGCCCGTAATCCAGAACCAGCCTGTTAGAAATCCTCCAGGTATCTTGGAAAAAGAAGTTCGCGTTGTAACGAGAGATAGCGGCCACGCCAATCTGATCGCCTTGCGGAAAAATCTGTGGAGCGACGGCCACCGTATAGGCGAAAGGGTTTGCCGAAAGCAACGCCGAAAGAGTATCGGGCAGAGGCGCACTCGCCGAAATATCGTGAGTTCCACTGAGCGAGCGAATGTTGACGGGCGCGTAAGCTGTACCGCCGCCGAAAGTGTATGACCCGTTAGGGGCCGTACCGAAGTAAGTCGAATCTCGATTCGCCCGGAACTCCCCGCCCCATTTGAGCGTGTGTTTGTTCAGCACCAGTGTGAAATTCTGACGTGCCTGAAAAAGGTTGCCGAAGGCGGTCATTACCGAACCCGCCGCCGCGTTGAACGGCTCATAAAGTCCATCGTTAAACGTCAGGGCCGGGTCGGTGTGATCACCAGTCGGGAAGGCCGGCGTAGTTCGCGTGACGCTCACGGAGAATTCGAAAGTGAACCGCGCCGAGACCGCGCGTGTATAAGTGATCGCCCCGTTCCGCTGCCGGTCCATGTAGCGAATTCCAAAACTTGGATCAATTGCCGTCTGATCCGGATTCGTAGTCGGTCCCGATAAATTGTCGAGTGTAAAACGGCCGAACAATTGCGCCTTTTCCGACAGCTTGTGGTCTATACGAATCGAGAACTGGTCCGCGTCCGTGCTCACCTTGGATGAGGTCGCATAGGTACGCGCGCCGTAGGGGCCGCCGAGATCGTTGGGCAACGGATACCGATTGAGCAACTTCGCGATGCGCGGGTCCACCTGAATGAGCAAGACATCGCCGGGATACGCCGAGCGATCGAGTCCTTGCCGTTCAGACGATGTTGGCACCGGGAAGACCTGCGTAGTCCCAAGCACCTGCCGGAAGCCCTGGTACTCAGTGAAATAGAACGTCTTACCGCGCCCGTCATAAAGACCCGGAATTATAACCGGACCGCCGTTTGTAAATCCAAATTCGTTTCTGCGGAAGGGTGGGATGCGGCCCGGATTCGCTATCGACCGACGGTCGAAGAAGTTGCGCGCGTCGAATGCGGAATTACGGATAAATTCGAAGACCGATCCATGGAATCCGGCCGCGCCCGACCGTGTGACCATATTCGTGAATCCCGCTCCGCCGCGCCCGATCTCCGCTGGCATCAACCCTGAAACCGACTGGATCTCCTGGACAGCATCCACATTAAAATTCGAGAAGGTTGCGCCTCCCATCTCAGGGTCGCTGGTATCCGCGCCATCCATCGCAAACACGGCCTCCACACCACGTTGCCCGTTGATTGCAAACTGCTGAGTGAAGTTCGTTGCACCGTTCGTGTCCGTCATCGTCCCCGCCGCTAGAAGAAGGAGCGCGCTGAAATCCCGCTTGTTCAAAGGAATGGAGGAGACAGCTTTGCTCGACAACTGCTCGCCGCCGGTCCGCGAGGACACCATGGATAGTTCGTTACGTTCGGAGATCTTCAGATTCACGGATGAAGCCGCCGAAGGCAGATCGACCGGCTGCGGATATACCGCCCGCCGGCCTTTCCATTCCACCGAAAGCGAGAATCGCCCCGGAAGCAAGCCTTCAAAATGGAAGCTGCCACCGGGTCCCGTATCAGTTGTATTGGTGTTGTTGTTGGCGCCTCTCAGTTGCACGGACGCTCCAACGATGGCCTTGCCCGCTTCCGTAGTGACTGTGCCCTGCCATCCGAAACTGCTCCCATCCTGTGCCGGCATGAGAAAAGGCACGAGAAATAAGAACAGGGCGGCCCAAAATCGGGATCTCAACATAGATCCTTCAGAATACGTAATCACGCTGCGGCAGACTGTCGCGCACTGATATACTCGCTCAATCTTGCAGTGTCCTTGGTGATGCCATGAACAGAAATTCTGAGATTTCTGGCTGCGTAACCCAACGAACTTAACATGCACGGCTTTGGACCCAAGGCGAGAAGGACCACACGCGGTTCAAGATGCGAAAGGTGAAGACGAAGGCTGTCAGAAAGCTCGACCATTCAGAACGATGGTTCCGGGACGGCATTGCTCTATGCCAGCCTCCTGCGTTCTCCCAGTCGCTCGAAGTAGACGTAAGCCGGGTACAAGAACTCATCGCGCGGGCTCGTGAGCGCGGTCTTCATCTAACCTATGTACATGTGCTGGTCCGCGCTGTCGCGCTCGTTCTTTCGGCTAATCCAGGCATGCACGTTATGGTGTGCGGCAGGAAAATCCACTGTCCTACAGAAGTCGATATCGCACTCTCGGTCAATGCCGAAACGTCCGTTGCGCCTGTCCTGGTGATTGAGTCCGCCTCCCGTAAGAGCTTGGCCGCGATAGCCGATGAAGTAATTCGCCGCGTGCCGGTTGTTCAAGCACAACACGAAAAGATGTTGGCGGTGCTGAAGCGCTGGGGGAGGGCAGTTCCTCTCAGCTTCATGCGCCGTGGGCTGTTGAGATTTCTATACCGATTTTTCGAATTCCGTCGTAAAGGCTCCGGAACTTTTCAGGTGAGTATCATGTCTGGAGCAGACACCTTCACGACGTCTATGTTCAATACCTGCGGCATTCTCACAGCCGGAAAAGTGAGAGATCGGGTGATTGCGGCTGATGGTGTCCCGCTCGTGCGGCCTACCGTTCATTTGACCTGTTCCGCAGACCACCGCGTCTGGAATGGGGGCGATTGCCAGAAGTTTCTATTGGCAGTTCAGGAAATGCTGATGAACGGCTCTCTCGATTGCGAAATCTAGCGGACTGTCTCTTCCACCTCACGCAACCAGTCCGGCCTCTTCAAGACCTCTCTGGGCTTACTGCCATCAGGAGGGCCGATGATTCCCTCGCGTTGCATCATGTCCAGAATTCGCGCCGCTCGGCCATAGCCAAGCCGCAAACGCCGTTGCAGAGTTGAGGTCGAAGCCTTTCCCATCTCCAGCACGACACGCACTGCGTCCTGGTACATCGGGTCCTGTTCACCATCGAACTCTTCCTCGTCGCCCGCGTCTTCTTCGGACGGCGGAGTCAGCAGGAAGCTTTGATCGTACTCGGGAGTCGCCTGCTCTTTCCAGAACTCCACCAAACGATTCGTTTCTACTTCCGTCACGTAAGCACCGTGCACTCGCGTCAAGCGGGACGAGCCGGGGGGCAAGTAGAGCATGTCGCCTTTACCCAGGAGATGCTCCGCGCCCATGCTGTCGAGCACCGTCCGCGAGTCAACACGCGTAGCAACCCGGAAGCTGATGCGCGAAGGGAAATTCGCTTTGATCAATCCAGTGATGACATCCACGCTCGGGCGTTGAGTAGCCAGCACAAGATGCATTCCAACCGCACGCGCCATCTGGGCCAGACGGGTAATGCATTCTTCCACGTTGGCGCGCTCTAACATCATCAGATCGGCTAACTCGTCAATCAGAATCAGGATGTAGGGAAGCGCCTTTAGATTCTCGTCTTCTTCCGGCTTATCGAACAAACTCCTCGGCTCCTGCCGTAACTGCGCCATTTTGCGGTTGTACTGATCGATATTGCGAACCCCGTGCGAAGCCAGCAGTTTGAGCCGGCGCTCCATTTCGAGCACTGCATTGCGCAGCGCGTTAGTGGCTTTCTTCGGCTCAGTGATGACCGGCGTCAACAGATGCGGGATGCCTTCGTAAATACCAAGTTCGACGCGCTTCGGGTCCACCATGATCATGCGCACTTCATCTGGCGTCGCCTTGTAGAGAAACGACATGATCATCGCGTTTAACATCACGCTTTTGCCCGATCCAGTCGATCCGGCGATCAGTAAGTGAGGCATCGTTTCGAGCGGACCCACCTTGATGCGTCCGTTGATGTCTTTGCCAAGCGCAATCGTCATCTTCGAAGACGCATCGCGAAATTCGCTCGATTCCAGGATGGCGCGCAAACTGATGACTTCGCGCCTGGTATTGGGTACTTCGATGCCAACGGTCGGTTTGCCGGGCAGCCGTTCAATCAGCACGGATTCCGCTTGTAGTCCCAGGCACAAGTCTTCCGTAAGCGTTGTGATACGGCTATATTTCACGCCCGCTTCGGGCTTGAATTCAAATGTTGTGACGACCGGGCCAGGATTGATCTGGACGATAGATCCGCGTACGTTGAACTCTTCGAGTTTCGATTTAATCTTGCTCGCAACCTCTTTCAACTCAGAACTGTCGTAGCCATTCCCCGGAGGAATTTCGTTCAATAGCTCAGTGGGAGGCAGCCGGTACAGCCGCCTGCGTCTCGGCTTCGGCGCCGTCGAAGTAGGCCGCAGTTCCAGATCCTCGTCGTGTTCGATGGCCTGGGTTGCCGCTGGAGCGAATGACTCGGAAGGAGCAATCGGCTGGTATTCAAGCGCGTGAATGGGAATCTCTTCGTCTTCTTCGCCGCTCTCCTCTGGATCCAGATCGAATGGCGGAGAATCGTCAGTGCGCGGAGCAAGCGGCGCAACTGCTTCCTCGTCGAGGCCCAAAGCTGTCGCACTCTTTCTGACTCGTCGTGGCCGCGCCGACTCGACGTCAGTCTCAGATACCTTTGATGCAGTGGCGCTCCGGCGTGCAGCCCGTTCCGCCGCTCTAAATTTTGCTTTCTCGATGGCGAGTCGGCGCTTCACTTCCCTGGACTCTCGGCGCCGCTGCATGAACGCTTTCCATCGCGCAATCGGTCCGCTGAGCCATCGCATCAGTGTGGATACTTCGAATGTCGATGCGAAATACAGCGCCAGAACGCCAGCGGCCGCGACAATGATCGCAGCGCCCGTTACGTCAAAGCGCGCTTTCAGGAAATCCGCAATCACCATTCCGGCGATACCGCTGGGAGGTACGGCTCCGCCAATCAGAACGATAGGCGGGAATAGCCCGCAGGCGGCGGAGAGACAAAACCATAAAGCCAGAGTTCCGAATACCCGGAACCACGGACTCTCTACGGCAAACGAACGCAGCCATTTCCATCCGAGCGCCCAGATGTGTAGCGGCAAAAGGAAAGCGCTGATGCCGAAAACTTGAAAAAGCAGATCGGCCCACTTCGCGCCGGAAGGGCCGAGAAGATTGTGCAAGTGCGTCGCACCGGTCGCGGTATTCCAAGACGGATCCGCAGACGAGTAAGAGACGAGGCTCAGCACTACCGCCAGCCCAAGCAGCAGCAATAGAAAACCGACGGCTTCATTGAGCCGTATATAGCGAGACGGGGAAAACAATGTCATCCGCCGATGCGGAAGAACGCCAGAGCGATTACTATTATGCCAAATGCGACGCGGTACCACACGAAGAGCGATAAAGTGTGACGCCGCAGGTATTTGAGAAAGAAGCCAATCACGAAAATTCCGACGACTCCGCTGACCAGAATTCCCACAATCCAAGGCAAGCGCATGTCGGCCGGCAGCGGATGTTTTCTCATGTCCAAAACGTCTTTTAAAGCACTGCCCGCAATGATCGGCGCCGACAAGAGAAACGAGAACCTGGTCGCCGCTTCGCGATCCAAACGACGAAAGCGTCCCATACTGATTGTGCTGCCGCTGCGTGAAACGCCCGGCACAATCGCCAGTGCCTGTGCGATTCCGATCGTGATGGCGTCGGTCCAACTCATCGAGTCGAGAGCGGTTTTCTCCTGACCGACTCGATCCGCAATCCACATAATGATGCCGAGCACGATCATCGCCGTCCCAATGACATAAAAATTGCGCAGGGTATGTTCGGCGTAAGAGTTGAAAGCGGCGCCCACGAGTGCGCCCGGAATGGTTGCGGCAACCAGGAACCAAAGCAATCTACGATCGTGTTCCCCGGGCTGCGTGTCGCGATAAAAAAAGCCCAATCCGTGAGCAATAACCTGAACCCAGTCGCGCCAAAAATAAATCAATATCGCCGCTAGCGTCCCCACATGCAGTGCGATATCAAAATCTAAGCCGGGATCCTCCCAACCGAGGATCTTTGGAATTACAGCCAAGTGCGCTGAACTGCTAACGGGTAAAAATTCGGTTAAACCTTGAACAATCGCGAGGATGATCGTCTGGTAAAGCGGCATAATAGTCGATAGTGACTGACCTTCTTTTGTAGTGAAGCCTTCGCTATCGTAGCTTATTTTCCAAATTTACCGATGCGCGCAACCAAAATCGTAGCCACATTAGGCCCATCTACAGATGCAGAACATGTTCTTAGGCAATTGTTTGAAGCTGGAGTAGACGTATTTCGCCTGAACGCTTCGCACGGAACGCAGGACGATCACGCGAGGCGGATTAAAGCCGTTCGGGAACTGGCCGCTGAATTCAACGTACACGCCGGTATCTTATTGGACCTGCAAGGGCCGAAAATCCGATTGGGGACCTTCAAAAACGGTCCGCATTTCCTCCAGAATCATTCCATTTTCACCATTACAACCGAGCCTGTCGAGGGCACAGCCGAAATCGGCTCAACGACCTATCCTGATTTTGCGCGCGACGTGAAGCCGGGGGACCGGGTGCTGATTGCCGACGGCAGCGTGCAACTCCGCGTGCTCGCTACCGATGGAATCGCCGCCAAATGCGAGGTGGTCAGTGGCGGTCCGATTAGCGATCGCAAAGGCATCAATTTGCCAGGCGTGAATATCAGCACGCCCTCGCTGTCGAGAAAAGATATCGCCGACGCGCATTTCGGAGTTCAGCAGGATGTCGATTTTTTTGCGCTTTCCTTTGTCCGCCAGGCAAGAGATGTCCTCCGGCTTCGTCATCTGCTGGAAGACGTGGATGCGAAACAACTTATCATCGCAAAAATCGAAAAGCCGGATGCCGTTCAGAATCTCGATGCGATTCTCGAAGAGTGCGACGGCCTGATGGTCGCGCGCGGTGACTTGGGCGTCGAGATCGCGCTCGAAAAGGTTCCCGCCATTCAGAAGAGCATCATCGAGAAAGCCCGCAAGCGCGGTAAATTCGTCATCACCGCTACACAGATGCTGGAATCGATGATCGAAAATTCTACGCCAACCCGCGCGGAAGTCAGCGACGTGGCGAACGCCATTCACGATGGCACAGCCGCAGTTATGCTCTCCGCCGAAACCTCCGCTGGCAAACACCCTATCGAAGCCGTTCGCATGATGGCAAGCATCGCCTGCGAAACCGAAAACGTCCTTCGCCACAAAGGTTTTCCGGACGTTTGGACGAATGAGGAACTAAGCATTCCCGAGATCATCGCGGACGCAGCCTATCACTCGGCCCGCTCAGCCAAAGTAGTTGCGCTTGCCGTGGGTACCAGCTCCGGCGCCTCTGCTAGATTGCTTGCCAGGTACAGGCCTCCGGTGCCGATTTACGCCTTCACTTCGGATGAACACGCGGCACGGCAGCTCTCGATTATTTACGGCGTGCAGTCGATTGTTTCGCCGGCCTTTGCCTCGACCGATCACATGCTGAACGAGATGGAAGCGGTGCTGGTGAAGACCGGCCGTGCACAACCGGGCGACAACATCGTGTTTGTCGCTGGCCAGCCGGTCGGATTGAGGGGCTCCACAAATATGTTGAAGCTGCACCGAATAGCGGGAATCAAAGCACAGTAGCGGTAAATGTACCAAGCTGTTTTGATCGTTTCCTTTGGCGGCCCCGAGAAGCCGGAAGACGTCTTCCCGTTCCTCGAAAACGTAACGCGTGGCCGCAACATCCCGCACGAACGCCTGCTTGAAGTCGCTGGGCATTACCATCACCTCGGCGGAAAAAGTCCGATCAACGATCAATGCCGCGAGCTCATTGCGGCCCTCCGCACGGAGTTGGACGCGCACGGAACCAACTTGCCAATTTACTGGGGCAATCGCAACTGGCATCCGTTCCTGGCAGACACGCTGAAGCAGATGCGGGACGACGGAATCACCAACGCTCTTGCTTTCATGACTTCGGCGTACAGTTCCTACTCAGGATGCCGCCAGTACCGGGAAAACATTGTCATCGCCCAGGCTGAAGTTGGCGAAGGCGTGCCCAAAATTGAAAAACTGCGGGCTTTCTATAATCATCCGGGATTCATTCAAGCTTCGGCGGCTCGCGTGCGACAAGCTTTGCGCGAGTTCTCAACTACGCCGTATCTGGTCGTAACGGCGCATAGTATCCCTTGTTCCATGGCCGCAACGAGCGATTATGAGAAGCAGCTTCGTGAGACAGCCCGGCTGGTAGCCGACGCGGTTGGGCTCGAACATTGGAACCTGGTTTATCAGAGCCGGAGTGGGCCGCCCAGCCAGCCTTGGCTAGGACCCGATATTCTCGATCATCTCAGGGCTTTGCATCGGCAAGGCATTCACAACGTCATCGCCGCGCCGCTTGGGTTTCTCTCGGATCACGTGGAAGTGCTTTACGACCTCGATTCCGAAGCCCGGGAGCTTGCGGCCGACTTGAAAATGAACATGGTTCGAGCCGCCACCGTGGGTACGCATCCCGCCTTTATCCGCATGATTCGCCAGCTGATCTGTGAACGCATGAATCCGGCCGAGCCGAAACTTTCCGTCGGCCTCTTTGGGCCTAATCACGACGTTTGCCCGGTGGATTGCTGTCCCGCTCCGCAGAGAGCCGGTAGACTTCCCGCTT
This sequence comes from Acidobacteriota bacterium, assembly GCA_030853405.1. Lineage (GTDB taxonomy): Bacteria > Acidobacteriota > Terriglobia > Bryobacterales > Bryobacteraceae > Bog-105. The sequence continues at coordinate 21,194 of JALYVD010000256.1, forward strand.
CGGAAGTCCAAGTTGTTTCGCCACAGCCTTAATCGCCTCCATGCGTTCCATGCCCTCTTCGTTTTGAAGCCGCTCAATCTCTTCCACCGGATCGGCAATGGACGCCTTCACTTCCGGCCGCTCGATCAGAATTGTGATTTCACCTTTTACCGAGGGCCGCTTCGACAGTTCGGCGTGAATGGCGTCCGCTGAACCGCGCAAAAATTCTTCGTGCAATTTCGTCAGTTCCCGCGCTACCACGACGCGGCGCGTTCCGAACACTTCACTCATCTCCGCTAACGTGTCCAGCAGCCGATGCGGGCTCTCGTAAGCTATCACCGTGGCACGCTCGTCAGTCAGTCCCTCCAGCGCCTTCCGTCGTGCGCCGCTTTTTTGGGGAAGGAACCCAACGAATCGAAATTCGTCCGTCGGCAAACCAGATGCCGCAAGCCCGGCCAGTACAGCCGACGCTCCTGGTATCGGCACAACCGCGATTTGGTTTTCGATGGCAGCCTTGACGACCCGATATCCTGGATCGGACACCAGCGGCGTGCCGGCATCGCTAATCAGCGCGACCGATTCGCCTCGCTCCAGCTTCTCGATCAACTCGGCGGTCCGGCTCGCCTCGTTATGCTCGTGATAACTGATCAGGGGCTTGTGGATTTGGTAATGCCCCAATAGTTTCTGCGATTGCCTGGTGTCCTCACAGGCAATCGCCGCCACTTCCTCGCGCAAGATCCGCAGCGCGCGCAAGGTGATGTCTTCCAGATTGCCGATGGGCGTCGCAATCAAATACAATGTTCCGGCCAAACACTATCATTAAAGATTGACCGGTAAAGATGCAAACTCTATCTGAGCATCGTCTCTTTGACGATGCTCCCTTGTACATCCGCTGGAACGTGGACCACCCGCCGATCGCCGTTGAAGTCAGGCTGGATCTGGTGGCCAGAATCGCCAGGCAGATCGATGCCGCCGCAAGCCTGGATATCGAAATTGGAGGGATTCTACTTGGGACGCCGCCGAGCGCCCTCTCTCAAACTCTGCGAGTCGAAGAATTCGAACTGATTTCCCGGCGCGTTGAAGACGGTCAGGCTTTCATGCTGGATCCAAGAGAGCACGATAGGTTTCTGACGACTCGATGGGAGGCCAAGACCAAAGGCCGCACCGTCGTCGGACTTTTCCGAACGCACCTGCGCGCCGGGCCGCAGCGTCCCTCGTTGGCCGACCGGACACTGCTCGCGAGCGAGTTCAACGATCAGATTCATCTAATCTTGCTGATCGACGGACGGCAATCGCGCACTGCGGGAATTTTTATTGGATCTCGCACAGCTCTCGCGGAAGAGCCGTCCATCCCGGAGTTCCGATTCAATGAAGCTGAGTTTAGAGCGTTACCGGAACTCGATTCAGAGCCGCTCCCGCCCATTGCGGAAGTTGCCCCGCGACGTCACAAGCGCTGGTTGGCGGGCGTAGGTGTTTTTCTAATCGCCTTGCTTGCCGCAGGCGCGTATCTCTGGTTTCAACCGGGGTTTCAACCGGGGTTTCAACCCGGCTTTCAGTCCGGGTTTCGGCCCGCCGAGTTCCTACAGTCGTTTAACTCGTCACCAGGGTTGGATTTAACTGTCACCGGAAATCGCACGATCAAGGTAGGCTGGAATCACTCTGCATCCGCAATTGGAAAGGCCGTCTCCGCCAAACTCGTTATTTCCGATGGCACAACGAATCGCGAAATACCGATCGGAGTTGACGAACTGCGGCTCGGAATCGTGGAATACGCGACTGGCCACCCTGATGGCAAAGTGACTCTTGTTCTGGAAATGCCAGGTGCGACCTCGTTGATTCAGTCCACCACCTGGCATACCCATTCTTAGCCGACCACGGTAGCATGCACCCGCGTCGGCATTTCGGCAAAAGACTTCAGCCTTGCCGTAAGAGCAAATGGAACTCGCCGCCTTTTGCGTCGAGAATGACCGTACTGCCCGGGGCAATTTGTCCTTGCGCCACCAGTGCGGCGACAGGCTGGATGAAGTTCCGTTGCACCGTGCGCTTCAGTTCCCGTGCGCCGAACTCAAGGCTTGTTCCGCTTTCGAGCAGCAGATTCCGTCCCGCAATCGTGCATTGCAACCGGAAACCGCGGCAACCCAGCCGGTGATTGACCAGCCTCGCAAATCCCGCGAAAATATGGTCTAGAATGAGTCCGTACGCGGCGCGGTCCAAGGGCTTATAGGTAATTACCGAATCGATGCGATTCACAAACTCCGGCGAGAACTTATGCCGCACCGCCGCCATTCCAATGTTATGAATCTTGGAGGAATCGCCCACCGCCGCCGAAGGGACCATCGCTTCAAAGCCGAAGTCCGGCTTATTCGCACGCTGAATCGATTTCGCACCCAAATTGCTGGTAAGGAAAATGATTGTACGCTCAAAATTAACGGTCGAGTTATCGCCTAAGCGCAGAGTTGCTTTATCCAAAATCCCCAGCAGCAGGCGGGTCATAGAACCAGCCGCCTTCTCGATTTCATCGAACAGAATGATCGAAATGTCACTGTTCTCGCTGGCCACGCCGTTCACTTTGGCTTGGTTCAGCATCGGCTGCGTCTCGCGATGTCCCAAGTATCCAGGAGGCGCGCCGATCAGTTTGGCGACCTCATGCTCCATCTGGAACTCGCCGCAATCGACTTTCAGTAAATTTTTGGCGCTTCCATGCAAAACCTCCGCCAGCGCTTCAACGGTACGTGTTTTACCCGTTCCGGTAGGCCCAAGCAGAAGAACTACGCCCAGTGGCCGCCCGTCGGGGGCCAATCCCGCCTGGTGCATCTGTATGTAAGGAAGAATTGTTTGGATAGCGTCGGGCTGTCCAACAAGTAAATCGCTCAATCGGGACGCTAGTCCATCTGAGTCTTCCGGCTGGATAGGACGTCTAGTGCGCCCAGTTAAGGTGTATGATCGCATCCGCCTCGCAAGTGGTGCCTCCAGGTCGGCCGGCAAAAGCCTTCCAGGAAACAATTCCTTTCGATGGCGAGTCTAGCGGTGCTGAAATCCGTTCTTGAACTCGGCACACCTCCGAAAAAGGGCGCGATTCAAGATCCGTGATTGCATTTTCATGGACTTAGGCAAGATCCGCCTACCGGAAAATAATTACCGCACTTCTGTGACCCGCATAACTGTAGATCGCGCGCCTTACATCATGGCGACCGGCGGTGCGGGTTCGTCGGGACGGCCAGCGCTCTTTAATGGCGTGCGGATCATGACCGCCGCGAGCACGAGGAGAACGGCCAGGCCGATCAAATAAGATGGATGAGGCAGCAATTGCAGATGGTCCCGAACGTCCTTCGGCGTAAACTGCAGCCCCGCCCAGACTAACCCCAAAATCGCCTCGCCTGCAATCAGGCCCGAGCCAATAAGAACCCCGGCATTTTCGACGCGCGCTTTTTGCGCCGAGTTGTAACCGCGCCGTTCCGTCATCCAGTCGCTCACCCACCTGAACAGTCCGCCGACGAATATCGCGAAGGTCGTTCCAAGCGGCAGGTACATTCCAACGGAAACGATCATGGGACTTTTGATGCCCATCATGATCATGGAGATCCCGAAGGCAATCCCGACTAGAACCAGGGGCCATGCCATATCTCCACCTACTATCCCCTGTGCGAGCAATGCCATCAAGCCCGCCTGCGGAGCTGGCAATTGCGGATCTCCGAATCCCGTTCCGCCCGCGCGAATGTTTCCTTCGTGCAGCAGCACCAGCGGGAAGTACATCACCAGACTCGCCACGACTACCGCGATCAGTTCCGCAATTTGGATGCTGCGCGGAGTGCCGCCCAGAATGTGGCCAACTTTGAAATCCTGCAATAATTCGCCCGCCACGGCCGACGAAACACAGACGACCGCTGCAACGCCTAACACGGCTGCCACGCCTCCCTTTCCGCCTACGCCGAGCGCCACCATCAAGAGCGCCGCTAAGATCAGCGTTGATAACGTGAGCCCCGAGACGGGATTATTCGACGAACCGATAATGCCACATAGACTTCCCGAAACGGTGGCGAAGAAAAATCCTAAAATCAACATCACGATTGCGGCGACAAGCCCGGCGATTACCTGTCCCGAAAAATATATATATAGAGCGATCATCGCGGCAAATACAATGCCGATCAAGACGAAGACCACTTTGAAACTCATGTAGCGTTCCGTGCGGCCGAGGTTCGCCTTATCCTCCGCCGTTTGCTTCAGGTCCCTAGTCGCGCGCTTCAATCCCGCCGCCAGGCTCGTACGCATCCGGAACAACGTGTAGGCCGCGCCGACCAGCATTCCACCCACTGCGATCGGCCGGATGATGTATCGCCAAACCGCGCCCGAAAGATGGGCCCAGGAGTCACCTGCCGTCGAGCCGGGTGGCAGAAAGCTATGCAGTTGCGGGCCGAGGAAATATATCAACAAGGGGAGTATGAATCCGAAGGCAATCACGCCTCCCGAAAACAGCAGCGACGAGAGCTTGGGACCAATGATATAGCCGACGCCCAGGAACGCCGGGCTGACGCTTGGAGCAGCCAGCGTCGCCACGCCACCCGTGTTCAGGACATTGAAGGTACCGCCGCCTCCGAGCCGTACGCGGGTTGATCCTAGCTGTCCTACTCGCACCGTCAAATCGTAATCCGCCGCGAACAGTCCGAATCGGCCCAACAGATAAACCAGCCCGCCCAGGCCAATATTCCAGAACAGATATTTCGCCGCCTTCGCGCCACGCTGTCCGGCCTTATGAATCTCGGAGGCAGCCACGGATTCGGGAAAGGGAAGTTCCGGATCGTCCACCATAGTGCGCCGTACCAGCGAAATGAAGAGCACGCCTAGAACGCTGCCCACCAGGATCAGTACCGTTGTCTTCCAATATGCATCGCCGAATCCAAAGGAGGGCCATGCGCCGGCAATCAGAAACGCCGGAATCGTGAAGATCGCGCCCGACGCTACACCCTCGCCGATCGAGCCGCTGGTCCGCGCGATGTTCTCTTCGAGCAGCGATCCCTTCCACGCCCGCAGCACCGCCATGCTGATCACCGCCGCCGGATAGGTAGCCGCGACGGTCATGCCGGCCTTTAGACCCAGATAAGCGTTTGCCGCGCCTAAGATCACGGTCATCGTCAGCCCCAGCGCCATAGCTCGAACGGTAAGCTCGGGCATGTGCAGGTGTTCCGGCACGAATGGTTTGAACGGCTTGCCTGGTGTTTGTTGGGATGTGCTCATGTGCAAGTCAAGTGCTCGTATTGTATGCGATCGTGTCCAGTGCGAATCTGCGTACACGAACTACAATGGAATCTGGAGCCTGTGCCTGATGCCGACGCTGCAAAACCCTTTGCTTACGAGGATAACGGTTGATCCAGGAGTACGCTTCGGGAAGCCGTGCATACGAGGCCACCGGATTTCCATTCAGGAGATTCTTGAGTGGCTCTCAGGCGGAGCTTCTCAGGAACAGATACTTGCCGACTATCCTCAGTTAGAAGTTGAGGATTTCCGGGCGGTCTATGCGTATGCCGCGGAACTCGCGGCCGAGTGCAAAGCCGCCGTCAGATGAAGCTGCTCTTCGACGGAAGCCTCTCGCCGAAATTAGTCGATCTACGGGGTGGTTTGTTTCCGCAGTCCGAAAGCGCGCTCAAGAACGGGCTCTCAGGCCAGGGCGATCTTGAGATATTGAAATACGCCTGCGCGGAAGGATTCATTTTGGTCTCAACCGACAGCGATTTCGAACGTTGTTCAGCAAAGTGGAAGTTCCCAATGTGGTCATCCTTCGCTCATGTAACTACCCCACAGGCGTTGCGGCGCAAGTGCTTCGGCGTAACTCCATTCGAATCGCTGGCCTGCCCGGCTTGCGAGATCGCCTGGTCGTTCTCGACAGGTAGGCAGCGAACCCTTACCCCAGCTTCTGTTTCACAAACTCGCTCAGCACCTTTCCATCAACGCGCTTGCCCACCAATCTCGCCTGAGCCGCTTTCATCACCGCGCCCATCTGTTTTGCGGAACTCGCGCCCGTCTCGGTAATCGCCTCTGAAACGGCTTGTTGAACATCCGCTTCGCTGGCGACAGCCGGCAGATAGCTCTCAATAAGAACGATCTCGGCTTCTTCCTTCACTGCAGCGTCTTCGCGTCCGCCCTTGCGGAACATATCCGCCGATTCACGCCGCTGTTTAATCAGCGTGTTCATCACCTGCATCTCGGTAGCCTCGATCAAGGGCTTCATCGAGTCCACTTCCTGCTTCTTCAGCGCCGTCTTGATCAGACGGACGGTGCTCAGGCGAGCCTCGTCTTTCGCCTTCATCGCATCGACCATGTCTTTTTGAATTTTGTCGAGTAGAGACATTGCCCACATTGTACGCGGGACAGGGCCGGCCGGCTTAGTGGTTTACGAAATCTTCTTCACGTGCCACTCAAAGTTTTGATCCACGCCAGGAACCTCGGCCGTCAAATCCATCTCTTTATCCTTCGCCTTACCTTTGTAATTGACCTTCATGTCGTTACCTTGGTAACTGATAGTGATACTGAAGGAGACATCATCGCCATCGACTTTCCCGTCAGTAATCTCAGATTTACCTACCATCGAGCTAGTGGTTTCTCCCGTTAACTTCGAGCCATCTACTTTGAAAATGAAGGTCCTCTCCATAGTGCCATTGGGGCCATCGGCAGTGCCCTTCCATGTGCCGGCGATATCGGCCGCCAGAGCGGCAATAGTGGAAACACTCAGTAAAGCGAGCAAAACAAGCAACCTTTTCATCACAAGCTCCTCTTCTCTCCGTTGAGAATATCTTAAAAGTCCGTGGTACTGCCTTACTTTGCTCGATTTTCAGGATTTCGTCAAGCGCGTCTGATCTGTGATAGGGTAAGGCCCATGCGAGCTCTCCTGCTTTCCCTGACGTTACTCGTTCTAACTTTGTCCACAAGCGCAGCCAATCTGACCGGCACTTACAAAGGAACATGGTCTGGAAACAATGGCGGCGGCGATTTCGTCATTACCCTCGATTCACATGACAGCGCCAACCCGAAAGCCGAGATCTCGTTCACCGTTTCCGGCCAGGACGTTAAAGGCAGTGTCACATCTGTAACTGTCAATGGTTCGAAGATGAACGTCATTTATAAGTTTGAAATCGACGGAACGGAATTGCAATCGACGGTGAGCGGGGAGCTACAGGGGAAGACTCTCCAGGGGAGCTACGAAACCAAGGCGCTCGCCGACGGATCCGAAGTCGATTCCGGCACTTGGAAGGCGAGCAGCAGTGCGGCCGCCGATTCGCCTTAGCTCGCGGCTAGTGGACCGACAGGACGCGCGCTTGGTCGTATGCATCAAACGTGCATATATTTGTGTATATGCGAACCACATTGATCATCGACGACAAACTGCTGGATCGCGCGAGGCTTCTCACTGGAATCGAGGAGAAAACTGCGCTGGTCCGTGCCGGTCTTGAGGCTCTGATCGCCCGCGAAGCCGGTAGAGGGCTTGCAATGCTAGGCGGCACCGAGCCGGGTTTGAAGTCCGTTCCGCGGCGCAGGGACGAATCCAATCAGTAATCTTGGCGGATTTGCCTGCGGAAACCTGAGGCCAAGGAAACAGAACTGAATCTCCGCGATTCTACTCGATCTTAGTTCCTTTAAGCGCCCCGCGTACAGCCGTGTTCATCATGTTCTCCGCAAGCTTCATCGTGGCGGCATTGAGCGCCTCCAGCTTTGCGCTGATCATGTGATGGTCGCTGCCATGATAGACACTCATAAGATCCCGTTTTGCCGCTTCGATTCTAGCCTGTTCCTCAGGCGTAAGCGCCGCCCAAGCATCGCTCTTTTGCGCCTTCTCCGTAGCGGCTACAATGTTATCCGCTTCGACCCGGGCCTCGCGAACCTGTCGCTCGCGCATGTCTTCTTCGGCCCTCTCAAAGGACTCGCGAATCATCGCTTCGACTTGCTCTTCCGTTAACCCATAAGACGGCGTAATATCGACGCTCTGTTCTTTACCTGAACGCGCATCCCGCGCCGTCACGTTCAAAATGCCATTTGCATCGATCAGGAACCGCACTTCGATACGCGCGAACCCAGCTGACATTGGCTGGATATCCTTCAGATCGAAACGCGCCAGACTGCGGCAGTCCTTCACCAGCTCGCGCTCGCCTTGCAAGACGTGAATCAGCACATTTCGCTGTCCATCAACAGCGGTTGTAAAACTCTCGGTGGCACTCGCTGGAATCGTCGAATTACGATGAATCAACTTCGAAACCACGCCACCCATTGTCTCGATCCCAAGCGAGAGCGGCGTGACGTCGAGCAGCAGTTTGTCTTCCACGTCACCCGACAAGATACCCGCTTGCACCGCCGCCCCTAGCGCAACCACTTCGTCCGGATTCAACTCCGTGTGGGGTTTCGCCTTAAACAGGCGCTCCACGGCCCCGCGAACCAGCGGAATGCGCGTTGACCCGCCCACCATGACAACTTCGTCGATCTGCTCTGGCGTAAGCTTCGAATCGCTGAGACATGCGCGGCACGGCGCAAGCGTTCTCTCGACGATAGGCGCAATCAGCCGGTCGAACAGTTCGCGGTCAATCGCGCGTGCGTATGTCTTGTCCTTGTATTCCAGATGGATCTGCACCTCTGGGACAAAGGAAAGCTCTTCCTTTGCCTGAATAACCGCACGGCGAAGCCGTTGCACGCCTTCTGAATCCCGCGAAAGATCTGCCCCCCATTCCGACTGGACATCTTCCAGCGCGATCCGAAGCAGCAGATTGTCGATATCGTCTCCGCCGAGATGCGTGTCGCCATTGGTTGCCAGCACTTCGAAAATGCCTTCGTGAAGCCGAAGAATCGAGATATCGAATGTTCCGCCGCCGAAATCGTACACGGCAATCACACCGTCTTTGCGCTTGTCCAGGCCATAGGCAAGCGATGCCGCCGTGGGTTCGTTTACCAGCCGCAGGACATCGAGTCCCGCCAACCGTCCGGCATCTTTTGTCGCCTGCCGCTGCGCGTCGTTGAAGTACGCGGGTACCGTGATCACAGCCTCGCGAACCGGTGCGCCCAGCGCTGCCTCCGCATTATCTTTCAATTGCCGGAGCACTGCTGCGGAGATCTCAGGCGGCGTAAAAGTCCGTTCACCCAGCTTCAGCTTGATGACCGATTCGCTGTCTTCCGCGATGCGGAAAGGAAACAGCTTCAGTTCTTCCGCTACGTCGCTGACGCCACGTCCCATCAATCGCTTGACTGAGTAAACGGTGCGCTCCGAATGCGTAAGCAACAACTCCCGCGCAGTTTCACCCGCAACCAGCCTTCCCTCCGCAGTCAACGAAACGACACTGGGGACGATCTTGCGACCGTCAGAATCCTCGACGATCTCGGGCCCAGTGAGCCCCATGTAAGCCACAAGGCTGTTCGTCGTGCCGAGGTCGATGCCGACTATCTTAGATTTCCGTTGCTCGCCAAAGTCGATTTGAAAGGTGCCCATTTACTGTGTGTTTATGCGGGATTCAATGCTTTTTCGACGTCGCGGATCAGGTTCTCGACGTAGCGGCGGCGGTTCAGGCTCCCACGGATTTCGTGCAGCGACTGTTTCGCCGTCTCGCTCTGGCTTTCCGCAGCATCGTACTTAGCGAAAAGCGTCTGAACTTCGTGGTCGATATCCCCGCGCATTTTGATGAAGCTGCCCTTGGCGGATTCAAGTTGCGGGCGGGCGGATTCTTCGCCGGACTTAAGATCTTCGAGCATCATATTCAGCTCGAACACTTCTTCCAGCAACTCCGGTGGAACGTCTTTTGAGCGTTGCTCGCCAATCGGGAATCCCTCTTCAGTCAGCAGATACTCTGCGCGTTTCACCGGATCGCGCAAGGTCCGATATCCGTCGTTGAGAATCGCCGTGGCCTCAAGCGAGTCCGCTTGTTCTTCACTGCTCTTACGGCTAAACCGGTCAGGATGCCATTGGCGGCTCAGTTCGTAGAAACGCTTCCGTAAAGCGTCGATATCGAGTGTGAGTTTACGTTCAATACCGAAGAAATCGTAAAAATTCTTGGCCGACATGGAAACGAAAGCGCTAAGCCGAAGCCCTATGCCGAGAACGACGTGCCGCAGCCACAACTCTTAGTAGCGTGCGGATTCTCGAACACGAAGCCCGACTGCATCAATGAATCTTTCCAGTCGAGAGTCATGCCATCGAGAAACACCATACTCTTCGGGTCTACGAATACCTTCACGTCCTCGAATTCGAAGACGTGGTCGCGCGGCTTCGCCTCAGGTGCAAACTTGAATTGATAGCTTAATCCAGAGCAACCGCCACCCAAGACGCCCAGCCGAAGTCCGCCGGACACGCTCTCACGGGCGAACGCCTCCCGGATCTTCTGGACGGCTTTCGGCGTGACGTGAACTTGCTTGGGCGCAGACTCCACCGCTTGGGGCGGTGTCGCCCCGAGCTGGGTTAGCTCAGCCATAATTTCCGTTCCCGTCTAGCTGACCGCAACCGCTTCAGACTTCGTCACCGTTTGCTTATGCTTGTAGTCGGAGATCGCAGCCTTGATGGCGTCCTCGGCAAGCACCGAGCAGTGGATCTTCACTGGCGGCAAAGATAGCTCGTTCACGATGTCCGTATTCTTGATTTCAAGAGCCTGATCCACCGTCTTGCCTCTCAGCCATTCTGTTGCAAGCGACGAACTCGCGATAGCGCTGCCGCAGCCGAAGGTTTTGAACTTGGCGTCTTCGATCACGCCGGTTTCAGGATTTACCTTCACCTGCAGCTTCATGACGTCGCCGCATTCCGGAGCGCCAACCATTCCCGTCCCAACGTCGGGGCTGCTCTTGTCGAGAGAACCGACGTTTCGCGGATTATTGTAATGATCTAAAACCTTGTCTGAATAAGCCATTTTGTTCCCTCAAAACCTATTATCAATAACGATTAATGCGCGGTCCAGGAGACTTTCGTCAGGTCTACGCCCTCTTTAGCCATTTCGTAAAGCGGCGAAAGCTCGCGTAACTTCTGAACCACATCGATCACCTTAGCGGCGACGTAATCGATTTCGGCCTCGGTGTTGAACCTGCCAATGCCAAAACGAATAGACGAGTGCGCCAAGTCGTCGCCTGCGCCGAGCGCCTTCAGAACGTAGCTGGGCTCAAGCGTGGCGGATGTGCAAGCCGATCCACTCGATACGGCGATATCGTTGATACCCATCAGCAAGCTCTCGCCTTCCACGTAGGCGAAGCTGATGTTCAGATTGTGCGGTAAACGGTGCTCCCATGAGCCGTTAATATACACTTCATCGAGTTCCGCGAACAGTTTGTCTCTCAGCTTGTCGCGCAAATAGCTAAGGCGTTTCGATTCCTCGGCCATTTCTTTCCGTGCGAACTCGCATGCCGCGCCCAGTCCCACAATCCCGGGCACGTTCAACGTCCCGGAACGCATTCCACGCTCGTGGCCGCCGCCATCCATCTGCGCGGTGAGTTGAACGCGCGGATTACGCCGCCGCACATACAGCGCGCCAACACCCTTCGGTCCATACAGCTTGTGGGCGCTCAGCGAGAGCAAATCAATTCCATCCGTAGCCACGTTAACCGGAATCTTGCCCACGGCTTGAACCGCATCGGTATGGAACAGAACTCCGCGTTCTTTGGCGATCTTGCTGATCTCCCGAATCGGCTGAACCACTCCAATCTCGTTGTTGGCATACATAAGCGAGATCAGAATCGTTTTATCCGTGATCGCGTCCCGAAGTTGGCCCAAATCGATTAATCCGTTTTGTTGAACGGGCAGATAGGTAACCCGGACGCCGCTCTTTTCAAGACGCTTGCAGCAATCGAGAACCGCTTTGTGTTCAGTCGCTTGGGTAATGATGTGGTTGCCGCGCTCGGCATACATCTCGGCAACGCCTTTGATCGCAAGATTGTTCGATTCGGTAGCGCCGCTGGTGAAAACTATTTCCTTGGCAGTCGCGCCGATCAGTTCCGCAATCTGTTTGCGCGCTTTCTCGACGGCCTCTTCCGCTTCCCATCCAAAACTGTGATTCCGAGATGCCGCATTGCCGAAAATTTCCGTAAAATAGGGCTTCATCGCATCGAACACGCGTGGGTCCGTCGGCGTTGTGGCGTGATTGTCGAGATAAATTGGCAGTTTCATTTCTATTTCCTTAAAGAACCTTGCGATTCAAATGAGTTGGCGGCGGTTTGAAGCGCAACGAGCGGGCTTGACCTTGTCATAGGAGCTTTCGGCTCCTCGACATCCTGAAGCATATCTTGGATGCTGACGCTGTCCAGAAGTCGCAGGATGCTGTCGTGAATCCGTTTCAGGGGCCGTTTTACCGTACATCTATCCGAGTGCCCGCAGTGAGCGTCTTGCGTAAAACAATTGGCGAGCACAATCGGTCCGTCGATTGCCCGAATAACTTCCAGTGCCGAGATCAGCCTCGGGTCCCGCGCCAGGCGATATCCGCCGTTCGTCCCGTATGCCGATACTAAGAAACCCGATTTACCAAGTTTTTGCAGCAGCTTGGACAGAATCGGTAACGGGATTCCGCAGGTATCCGCAACCTCTTTCGCGCTTATCGCTTCGGCGCGTTCGCGCTCTTTGGCTGCAAAATGCCTGAGAGCAATCAGGCTGTAATCCGCCTTCTTTGTAAGCCGAAGCATGATTTAATTTCGCGTGTGCCGGGAACCGCAAAGCGGATCTGCGACCAAGGTGATCTGATATCTTTATAGCACGAACCCACCGGGAATAGGTTAAACTTTTATCTGCAATTGAATCAAGCGTTTGTGTAGGGTAGGAGATATCAGTTCTTGCTGTTTGTTCCCAAGAAAGAAATTGTTCATGTTGCCAGCTGGTCTCGCGTCCGCCGGCTTGAAGTCCCCGCGTGATTCGTCTTTTTCGAGTTTTCATTCCCGCGAGCGTTGTTGGACTCCTCATCTCCGAGGTTTTTCTCGTGCTGGGGTGCTACGCCCTCGCATCTCTGTTCACCACCTTTCTCGATCCCTGGACGTATCTCGTCGGAGAAAACAACTACTGGAAAGTCCTCCTGGTTGTAGGCCTCATCATCCTGGCGATGTACTTTCAGGATTTGTATGCCGAACTCCGGGTCGTCTCGCGTTTACTCCTGATTCAGCAAGTCTGTCTAGCCGTCGGCTCCTCGCTTCTGATCGTTGCTTTCCTTGGCTATCTCGATCCGAATCTGCTCCTAGGCCGCTGGCTCATGATTGCCGGCAGTTTCGCCGTGATCCTGGTTCTTCCGCTTTGGCGCATCTTCTATTGGCGCTACGTCATTGCGGTACTTCGTTCGGAACGGGTCTTACTACTGGGAAGTTCCAGCATTCTTGGCGAAGTTGCCGAAACCGTGCTGGCGAGACCGGAATTCGGTTACTCCATTCTCGGCTACCTCTGCGAGGAGGACCCATGCGGTTTTCCCGTTCCCTGCCTGGGTCATATTACCGATTTGAAGAAAATCTGCGATGAATATAAGCCGACCCGAATTGTGGTCGGCATGGCGGAACGCCGCAACCGGCTACCTGTCCAGGAACTACTTGAGATTCGCTTCGGCGGCGTGATGATCGAAGACGCAGCCGATACCTACGAGGTTGCGCTGCGCCGGGTGTGCAGCCGCAAAATTCAACCCTCGCAGCTCATCTTTTCCTCCGAGTTGGGCCCGAGACCTCATGCGATCGCAATCCAAAGCTTTTACTCGTTCATCATCGGCGTGCTCGGGCTCGTATTGCTATCGCCGCTGATGCTGCTGACCGTCTTGCTCGTGTGGCTCACCTCCAAAGGGCCGGTTCTCTACAGGCAGCGACGGGTGGGCGTGAACGGGAAAATTTTTACAGTCTTTAAGTTCCGTTCGATGTACGTCGATGCGGAAGCGCGAACCGGCGCGGTGTGGGCCAAGAAGGACGACCCTCGCATCACCCCAGTAGGGAAGTGGCTTCGCAAACTGAGGCTGGACGAATTGCCCCAGATGTGGAATGTGGTCAGAGGAGACATGGCGATTGTCGGTCCACGTCCGGAAAGGCCGGAGTTCGTGGATGTGCTCGCGCATCAGATTCCCTACTACCGTCAGCGGCTTGCAGTGAAACCGGGGATTACGGGCTGGGCGCAGATCAATCACAAATACGGCGATACCGAACTTGACGCTATGATCAAGCTTGAATACGATCTCTACTACATCAAGAACGTCGCGGCGGCGCTCGATTTCTACATTATTTTCCACACTGTCAAGGTGATGCTTCTCAGCCGGGGCGCCCAGTAATCAATCGTATTCCGCCCGCGCGAAGTGCCCGTAAGCGAGCGCAAGGGTTGGCAGAAGGAGTAGATTGAGCGCCGTCGAAGTGACAAGACCTCCCAGAATCACGATTGCCATCGGTCCTTCGATTTCACGTCCCGGCGCGCCGCTGCCCAGCGCTAAAGGCAGCAGTCCTAACGCAGTGACGATGGCCGTCATCAGAATCGGAACTAGCCGTTCAGCGGCTCCGCGGAAAGCGGCTTCGCGCCCCCACGTCATGCCTTCCTTTTGCACGAGATGCTCGAAATGCGAAATCATCATGATGGAATTGCGGGTGGTAATGCCGAACAGCGTGACGAATCCTACCAGCGATCCTACCGTTATGTAGCCGCCGGTGAGGAAGGCGGCAAGGACGCCGCCCACGAGCGCGAACGGCAAATTCACGAGCGTTAATCCCAGATTGCGCAGGTTGCCGAACACCATGTAAAGCAACAGGACAATGCCCGCAACCGCAATCACCGAATAGAGCAGAATCTCGCGCTGGGCCGTTGCCCGGGCTTCAGCGGCGCCTCCAAAGAGGGCGTACGTGCCCGCCGGAAGACTCACCTGTTGAGACACGGTGCGCTTGGCGTCGCTAACGAAGGAGGTGAGATCGCGGCCTCGGACATTGCACGTGACAGTTTGGACGCGGCTCGCCCCGTCATGCGCAATCATTGATCTTCCATTGGTGAGAAAAACATCGGCAAGCTCTTGCAACTTGATCTGAAGGCCGTCACCATTTTGCAGCGTCAACGAGCCGATTTCTCCCGGATCGCTGCGCGCGGCGGGATCGAGGATAACTACCAGATCGACGATGCGGTTCCCCTCGTAAACCTGGGACACGGGCGTACCCTGATAGGCGGTTTGGATCGCATCGAGAACGGCTACGGGTTGAAAGCCGAACTCCGCCAGCCGCTCGGGGCGCAATCGGATGGCAATCTCGGGCAGACCTGGAGGTGACGAGATCTGCACATCGGCGGCGCCCTTCACCTTGGAAAGGACGGCGGAAACATCTCGCGCCTTCCGATCCAGAACGTCCAGATCGTTTCCGAATACCTTAACAACGACCTGGCCTGTTGCGCCCGAGAGAATCTCTTCCATTCGCTCAGATAAGAAG
>JALYVD010000286.1 GCA_030853405.1 Acidobacteriota bacterium
GCGGCAGGACGGAATCCCAGAGGGCGCACATGGCGACAGGCCGCTAAAGCGTAGCGCCTTAATGCTTGGCCTGCGCCACCATGGTGTTGACATTCACCGGAGTTACGTCCGCATACGCTAGCCAGAACCCCATCATTTCTTCGGTGCTTGGCTCACCCCATCGAATGGCTTTCGTGGGGTCTGGATTCAGCGCATTATTGACAGAATTGTCGAAGTAGGCCGTCGTAAATAACTTCGTCCCCTTGGGCAGTAGAAACTGGTGTTTCAGGAAGTAAGTTTCCTGCCAGCGAAAATCATACTTCGGTACGTCAAACAGCAGTTCGCGGTGCCCATCGGGATAGATCGCTTCCGTCTTCATGCTCTTCCCGCGGAAGTGCATGTGAGCCGTATACGCCACGGCGGTCACATCCTTCGGCAGCACGAAACATGACGTGACGCGATGGTCTCCGTCGCCGGGCGGAATCAGAAACAGGTTGTTCCAAATTTCATACTGAGCCACTTCGTGCTTCACAGGCTCTTTGGCAAAGACCAGGCCAATGCTCGTATGGTCTTTAACCGTTTGCCCCAACCGGTTGCTGTAATGCACCTGGAATTGCAGGTAAGATCCCGCCGGGATTCTCAGCGCATAACCGGGAGGACGTACTTCCGCCAGGTGGCCGGGTAAATAGATGGCGGGCACATGGTTGATGCCTCCTGAAGGCTGGCCGGGCAACCCACCTCCATTTGGCAACGAGCAGCCGTCGTCAACCACCGGCACATCCGGCTTCAAGTGCTCCACCTGGCCGGTCCTGAAGTGGAACGGACTATCCGCCTGTTCTTTTTCCGCGTGATTCTCCCTCATTTTTGGAACTTGATCCGCGGCAACGACGCTCACGGTTGCGTGGTGGACAACGCGGCGGTCGCCGGGGACAACTTCGCCCGCCTGAATCCATTTGTCCTCTTTGAAGTTAGTCGGCACGTAGATGTATTCGTAATCGTCCTGGTTGCCTGCGGCGACAGTGGTTTCGGGAATGGTAAAGATAACGTCCGGTTTTATGTGCCAACCGGCTTCGAAAGTTGGTGCTTCGGGCAGATCTTTCGGATCGCCTTCCTTAGCTCCGCTTTCTACCCAGGCGACAATAGTCGCGATTTGCGCGTCGGACAACCGTGGATCGTTCATGAAGTCGCCGACGTGCGGATCCGCGTGCCAGGGGGGCATAATTCGCTGCACCACCGCTTCGCGGATAGCGGCGGCCCAAGGGCGCGCTTCCTTGTAACTCATCAGCGACATGGGAGCGATATCGTTCACATGATGGCAGCTGACGCAGTTGCTATAGAGGATAGGAGCCACATCTTTGCTGAACGTGACTTCCTTCGTCTGCGCACTCAGGGCCACACAAGCTAGCAGTAGGAAGCAAACAAATCCAGCTTTTTTCGCGGCCATGAGAGACTCCTGTCTCAATCATATTCCTACAACCGCGCACTCCCTAATGACCGGTGCTGGAGCGGGCGGTAAGAACCGACCCTCGAATTGCTTCGGCGGAATAGACGTTTCGTGGGTTCCATAGGATCCAGCCGTCGGCGCCGAAGCTCTCCGCAGCCTTGATTTGCGACTGAATCTCTTTGGAGCCGAATTGCCGCTTATCGAACGCATAATCGGCGAAGGCCTGCAGCCATGGGCGAAAGCGCACGGGATCGATGTTGGTTCGCTCTCTCGCGCGATCGAGCGAGTACCGCACAATTTCATAAGAATGTGCAAGCGGATCGCGATAGTTTGGGATGCCATACATGAAACCGGATGGATACAACATGGGAGAGATATAGTCCAGGACGGCGGCAACCTTATTAATGTCCTGGCCGATCCCGGTGTCGCCCTTGTTCCAGCAGATATATCCAAAAACGTCGGCTGCCAGGAAAACGTTGTACGGCACGAGCCTCTCTCGCGCTTCCTTCAGGAATGCCGTGATCTGCTGGGGGCGTGATTCTTCCGTGCTGGGCTGCGAGAACTCGACCCCTTTGGCATCGGGAAAGCGAACGTAATCGAATTGGATCTCGTCGAAGCCGGCCTTCGCCGCGCTTTCCGCCACATCGAGGTTGTATTTGCGCACTTCCGGCAGGAACGGGTCAACCCAGATCAGCCCCTCGTGGTCTTTGAAGAGCTTTCCGTCCCGGCGAACGGCCAGCTTAGGCATCGCGGTTCCAAGCATGTTGTCTTTAAACGTGACAATCCGGCCGATGGTGTAGATTCCCTGCTTGCGCAACCGGCTTAGCAGCGCTGGCATATCGGGAACTGTAATAATCTTCTGCGCGCCGATCTCGTTCGCGAGGGCGACTCCCGTCCGAAAGCAGATGTAGCCCAGATCGCCTTTAATATCGATAACAACCGCGTTCACCGGCGTATTCAAGGCGAGATTCAACACTGGCTCTCTCACGGCGGAAGTGCCGACGCCCCAGAACGATAGGTAGACGGCGCGCGGCGTGACCGGCGTCAGCTTAAGTTGCACCGACTTTGCCCCGCGAGCGTCCACACCAGCCTGGCTCCGGGTGTATCCGTACGCACGCGCGCCAATAGCGCCGCCGTCTGCGCGTAACTGGAAATTCCCTTTTTCATCCGTGCGGGTGACGGTGGACCCCATGGTGACGATTGCTCCAGCGATAGGATTTCCTGTGGTCGAACTTTGCACGTGTCCGGAAAAATCGGAAGCTGCCGCGAGGACCGCCATGCACATCAGCGCCAAAACTCTTTTTGCCATTTCCAGAGTAGTGGGCCGGGGAGGCGAAACTTCTGGTTTGTTCAACGGCCATTCCGTTGCTACAACAGCCAAGTCATGCAAAAAACTGGTACCGGTCTCGCAGCCGCGGCACTCTGCTCCTGCGTACTTTTCGCCCCTTTGCTGAGCGATGCTGCCCCGGCTGCCACCTCCAGCGGCTTTGCTCACGCAATCCGTGAAAACGGGTTGACCGCCTTACAGATGCTGGCGTCTAGCGCCGGAGCGGTGAATGTGCGCGATAGGCTGCAAGATACGCCACTCCATTACGCCGCTGTTTATGGAAGCCCTGAGGCCATTCGAATTCTGCTGAATGCCGGAGCCGACCCGAAGGCCCGTAACCAGGCTGGCGCAAGTCCTCTTGTTTATGCGGCCTGGAACTTCGAAAAGACGCGGCTGCTTGTGGAGAACGGCGCTGAAATCAATACTGCTGAAAACGGCGGCGTCACTCCACTGATGGTCGCCGCCTCGGTTCAGGGAAACATCGCTACGGTTCGTTATTTGATGGAGAAAGGCGCGGATGTTCGTGTTCTCGACGGCTCACAGAGCGATGCATTGATGCGCGCCGCTTCGATGAGCGACCCGGAAACCCTGCGAGTTCTTCTCGCGCGGGGGGCCGACCCGCACCTGGTTAACCGCGCCGGTTTCACTGCCCTGCTGAATGCGACCGCCTTTCCGGACAGCGAACGCATTCGCCTGCTGCTGGCTGCCGGGGCCGACCCGAACAAGTTCAACACCTTTGGTGGAAAGGTCTTGAATGGTCCGATCGCCCTCGTGCATCTGAGTCCGCTGATGCTCGCCGTTTCTGGTGGCGATGAGAAAACCGTCAGTGTGCTTTTAAAAGCTGGCGCCCGAGTGAACGAAGTAGATATCCGAAAGATGAGTCCGTTAATGCTTTCGATAGCGACCGACCACGCCAGCCCCGCCGTCGTGAGGCAGCTTATCGCGGCGGGAGCCGATGTAAATGCAAAAGACCGGGATGGCGAATCCGTGCTCGCATGGGCCCGCAAGTTTAGGAATCCAGAGATTATTTCTGTTCTCGAAGCTGCGGGCGCTCAGGCCACCGAACCTTCTCCGGCCCCTCGCCGCAGCACTGGAACGCAACCCGCGAGTCCAGCGGAAGCCATACATCGCGGTCTCCCCCTTCTTGCCGGTTCAGGCCCCAGGTTCTTCCGGGACGGCGGCGGGTGCTCTGGCTGCCATCACCAGCCCATTCATGCACGGGCCTTCGCCGCCGCAACTCACGCCGGTCTGGAAACGGATTCAGGCCTGCGCAAGACATTCCTCGATTCGATGATTGCTTTCCGCCCCCGCATTACCTCGTCCTTGCCCCTTCTGAGCGCTCCCCCTGGAGATTATGACGTCCTGCTCGCATACATGACCTCGTTTGCCGATCTCGGTGAACAGCCCAACGAAATGACCGATCTGATCGTTCACTACGTCGCTGTCCGGCAAGACGCGTCCGGTGCCTGGATCAATCTCGGCATCGCCCGGCCGCCGATCGAAGACAGCACCATCACTCGAACTGCCATGGCCATTCGTGCCCTGAAACTCTACGGCTGGCCCGCGCGCCAGTCCGAGTTTAACGAGCGTATACAGCGCGCCCGCCTCTGGCTGGAGAACGCCAAACCCGTTACCACATACGAGCAGGCCGACAAGATCGCCGGTTTGAAGGCCGCAGGCGTTCCGACATTCGATTTACGAGGGCAGGCGGTGGTTCTGCTACAACGCCAACGCGCGGATGGAGGCTGGGCACAAACGCCTTATCTCGATTCCGATGCCTACGCGACGGGAATGGTCTTGCACACTCTATATACAACGGGTCTCGCCTCTCCTAAGGACGCGGCCTATCGTAAGGGAGTCGATTTTCTGCTGCGTACCCAATACCCGGATGGGTCCTGGTACGTCCGCAGCCGAGCGCCGAAATTCCAGCCTTACTTCCAAAGTGGCTTTCCCTTCGATCACGACCAATGGATATCCAGCGCCGGGACTTCGCTAGCCCTGATGGCACTGGCGCCGGCGGCTGTCGCCGCGCCCCAACAAAGGTCCGTATCCAAATATTTGTGTAACGGCGGGACGGGAAAGGAGCCCAAACCGGCATGAAAATCTGTTTGCATTTGAAAGAAGCCAAAGACCTGCCCGTCACCCACCACGAGTGCGACGAATGTATTAAGACCGGCGATACGTGGGTTCACCTCCGTTTATGTCTGACCTGTGGCCATATGGGATGCTGTGATTCGTCGAAAAATAAACATGCCACCAAACACTTCCATGCATCCGAGCACCCGGTTATGCGGTCGGCGGAATCCGGTGAAGACTGGGGCTGGTGCTATGTGGACGAAACCATGTACGATCTGTCCAAAGGCCTCCGGCACGCGCGTGTTGCGGAGTATAAACGGCGTCACAGTTGAGCGAGCGCGCGGTGGACCATATGTACCGCAATGGCGCCTTCACCTACCGCCGAAGCGACGCGTTTCACGTTCCCCGCGCGCACGTCCCCGACCGCGAATACGCCGGGGAGACTTGTCTCCAGCATCTGTGGCGGCCGGTCTTGCAGCCACCTAGGCTCGCCATTCAGTACGTCAAGTGTGTCCAGATCGCGCCCGGTCAGGATGAATCCGTTGTCATCCAGCGCGAGACAACCTCGGAGCCATTCCGTTCGCGGTGACGCACCGGCCATGATGAACAAATGCTGGATGGCGTGCGTTGAGATTTCGCCCGAGAGCTTGTCCTTCCACGCTACAGACTCCAGACGTTCGCCGCCCCCCAGCGATGTTATTTCCGTGTTGAAGTGCAATTCAATCTTTGGATTCTGAGTCAATCGCTCAATCAGATAACGGGACATCGTGCTCTTTAATTCACCCGACCGCACTAGCAGATGAACCTTGCGGGCGACCTGAGACAGAAACGTCGCCGCCTGACCGGCCGAATTTCCGCCTCCTACGACGGCCACATCGTCGGCTTCACAAAACTGCGATTCAATGTAGGTGGCCCCATAATAAGTTCCGTTACCTTCGAATCGCTCAACGTCGGCGAGCCGAAGCTTGTTGTATTGCGCGCCGCTGGCGATCACAATCGAGCGAGTCGGAAGTGGACTACCACCGTCGATGACAACTTCATACGGATGTTTTCCGCAATTTAGCCGCACCGCCGCGCGCGCGATCATCATTTGCGCGCCGAACTTCTGGGCTTGTGTAATAGCGCGCCCTGCCAATTCCTGCCCGGAGACTCCGGTCGGAAACCCGAGGTAGTTCTCAATCCTGGAACTTGAACCGGCCTGTCCCCCGGGCGCGTTAGCTTCGACCATTAGCACCTGCAAGCCCTCCGACGCGGCATACACGGCGGCTGCAAGACCTGCGGGACCTGCGCCGATGATTACCAAGTCATGCACGTCCGCGCCATCGATGTTGCTATTCAAACCAAGGCAGTTTGCCAGCCCCTGGATGGACGGGTTTCGAAAAACGTTACCGGTACTGCAGATCACAACCGGCACTTCGGACGGCTTGACATCGAAACGGTCGAGTAACTCCTGCGAGGTCCGGTCGGTATCGAGATCCACGTAAGTGTAAGGATGTCCGTTGCGGCCGAGGAACTGTCTCAGTTCAAGCGTCTGGGCCGAATGCCGGGAGCCCATTAGGACCACGTTTCCGTAACCGTTTTTGATGAGTTCCAGGCGGCGTAAAATGAACGCCCGCATGAAAATCTCGCTCAGTTCGGCGTCCTTGGCGATGACGCTCCGGAGCACGTCGGGCCGGAGTTCGATAAACTCGCCGGGATCGGTAACGCGCCCTCGCACCAGGCACCGCTGCCCTGAGATCATGGTCATTTCCCCGGTGAATTGTCCGGGTCCGTGCGTGACGAGCGGCCGCTCTCCATCAAGTCCCGGCTGTACGATGTCCAGGCCTCCCGAGAGCAGCACGAAAAACGGAATGTTGGTATCACCCGGTTCGAAAACAATCTCGCCTCGTTCGACTTTGCGCACCCGGCCGGCCGGACGGATTCTATCGATTTGCGCCGGGGTTAGAACGGGAAACTCTTGCGTGCGGCCATCGAGAGCGCTAGGGAGATCTTTCGTGGACATGTTGATTCTCCGATTGTAAGTCGGCCCGCGTTGTTACAACATCCCGCCCACGTCTACTTCGACAGCCATATTTCCAAACCGATCAGGGTCTCTCGAATTTCCGCCTCGCGGAACTTCGTCACGGAAAGTAACTTCTCCATCTCGTTCTTGGTATAGGCGCGTTTCAACAACATGAATTGAAACGTTAACTGAGTTATGATCCCGTTCACCACGCCTAGATGCATCCCGTTTACAGCTTGTTTGATCGATTGTTTAGACGCGTCTCTGCGCAGATCGATGATCAATGCGTGACCGCCAGGTTTAAGCACGCGATGCATCTCTTCCAGTGCGCGAACAGGCTCGGAGAAGTTCTTGAAGGCTGCGCGGCAAAGAAGAAAGTCGAACACGTCGTCCGCGAATGGCATCTTCGCGGCATTACCCTGGCGAAAATCGACTCGCATCCCCTCCTTGACGGCATTCGCCCTCGCGATTTCAACGAACGTTTCGCTTATATCGAGCCCCGTGATTTGGTAGTCACCGAGTTTCGCAAGTTCGATTGCAAAATAGCCCGGCCCCGGAGCGACTTCGAGCACGTTGCCCTGATGTGGAATCTGTTCAGGCGTGCGCCGCGCGAGTTTCTTGAACTCTAGCGATTTCCCGGTAAGAGATGCATACCACTTGGCGATGCCACCCTCCATTCCCAAACCTCGATAAGCCTTTGCAGTTGATTCGTAAGCCGACATGACATCATCCTTTCTGAGACGATAGTAGCCAGCCCCAAGGGGTGTGGTAAAGCTCAACTCGGTGAGTGCCCGCGCGACATGGACAAATGGGCGGTTTCATCCGCCCGGTAACAAGAAACGTTATTCCATCGACAGCGGCCGGTCTCCTTTGAGAGCCTCAACGCGCACGCCGCATCACTTGCAGATGATATCTTTCAGGTGCGGCGGCAATCGGTTTTCCAACACTGCCGGAACTTCAGCGTATCGGCGAATCAGTTTGTCCGCTTCCGTGTGCGCGGACGGGCTACTTGCCCGTTGTCCGCGCACACGGAAACTGCGTTCAACTCCTGTCATAAAACGCGGGCGGTTCGATCCCAAGCGCTCGCAGATAAACATACGCCTGACCGCGATGATGGATCTCGTTGTCGATCGCGTACAGAATCGTTCCGATGCCCGGACCTTCCCACTTCCCGAACGCCACGTCCACTTCCGCAAAACGATGCGA
This sequence comes from Acidobacteriota bacterium, assembly GCA_030853405.1. Lineage (GTDB taxonomy): Bacteria > Acidobacteriota > Terriglobia > Bryobacterales > Bryobacteraceae > Bog-105. The sequence continues at coordinate 8,035 of JALYVD010000286.1, forward strand.
TGGAATCGTGGCCCAGACCGTATTGATTGCCGCCGTCGCCTCATCTCAGAGCGCGAGCAGTTCTGCTTTGGTGCGCGCCGACGGCAAATCGTCTTTGCCAACCCATTTTCCTGTCGCAACGCCTCGCACAATAGGTTCAGCCATCTTGATGAACTCCATCGCCATTTCGGAAATGGACGCATCGATGCGACGGAAAAACTGAACAACTTGTCCTCGGGAAAGGTCTCGATCACGCGCCGCGTCAGACGGCGATGCCCTTTCCAGTGCTCAAGAAGCACCGCCGGTGTGAGAACGCTCGTTTCATTTACAGTTGCTGTCATTACTGATCTCCTTCGGACGCCCTTGCGCCCTCAAATGAAGCCTAAGGGTAATTCCCGACAACCTCTGTCGTGATTCCATGGCAACATCAAAGTCATGTACGACCCGATCATGCGCGTCCTCACCGTCCTTGAAATCCTTCAGGCTCGCGAGCGCGTGAGCGGCGCAGAACTCGCCGAGCGTCTGGAGGTCAATCTGCGCACCGTGCAGCGCTACATTGCGCGGCTTCAAGACCTCTGTATTCCCGTGGAATCCATGCGCGGCGTGGGCGGGTTCTACCGGCTAAAGCCCGGCTTCCGGTTGCCACCGCTGATGTTTACCGGCGAGGAAGCCTTCGCTCTCACTCTGGGGCTCAGAGCCTTGCGCCATCTGGGTCTTTCCGCGTTTGCGCCCGCGACTGCTGGAGCTTCCGCAAAACTCGGCCGGGTTCTTCCGGAACCGCTGCGCGATAGCGTACAAACTCTCGAAGAAGTGATTGCGCTCGAACCGGGGCCTTGGGTAGTCTCCACTTCCGCGGAGTCATTGATCCGGGTATCGAGCGCCATTCGCCTGCGCCGCCAACTCGCCTTCGAATACCAGTCGCATACTGGAACGTGCTCACGTCGCCAAATCGAGCCTTATGGTGTGGTTCACATGGAGGGACGCTGGTATATGGTCGGCCGTTGCCTGTTACGCGAGGCCCTCAGAACTTTCCGCCTGGACAGAACTTCCGGCCTTGAGATCCATGAGACTGGATTCGAACGGCCCGCGGACTTCGACGTCAAGGCATATTTGAATCAGGCGATGCCGTTTGTACAATCCGTTTTCACCGTCGAAGTATGGCTGGAACTACCGTTCAGCCAGGCGCACTCTCATTTTGCGCTCCACCGTGTCGCGTGCGGGAAGAAAATGACGGCACAACCCTTCGCTGCGGGCGAGACAACCTGGAGATTTTCGCCGCCCTGCTATTGAGCCTCGGCTGCCGCGTTATCGTTCGCGAGCCGCAAGAACTGAAGGAGGCATTCTCCATTGTTGCCAAACGCGCCGCTCAGGCCGCTCGGGGGAACATCAAAGTCATCTGAGTAGCTTGGTGTGCTCCAGGTCCGAAATCCGTTTTTCAACGTCATCGAAGCGCCTATCAAGTGTATCGAAGCGGAATTTAATGAGTTGTTTCAGGTCGTCAAAATAAGTGGCCCAGTGCTTTTCGAGACCCGAACAGCCTTGTTGTTTTGTACGAGGGGGACAATGGCCACGAGAGCCGTTGCGCTGCAGGACGTTATTGCAGTAAGCACGTCTGGGTTCATCGTCATTGGCTCTTTCGAGCGTGGCGGCCCATGTGTAGCCGACATTTCTTCTAACCACCTGACCCGGGCTGCTTTTTCTCCAACCGCTTCTTGAACTCCCTCTCAAGCAGCAGTTCCATATGCACGCTCACTCCGGCCCGCGTTGCATCCACCGTAAGCGTCTGTGCCTGTTCGTCGATCTTCAAAGTGTACGGTCCATCGCTAGTCCCATGCTCGTCGAAGAACGTCACATCGTGGCCGTCCAACTTGTACGTGCCGCCGCGGTGCATACTCTTTCCGTGCCCCGTGATAGTTTGCACGAACCTGCCGTCCGAATAAAAAAAGAGCTTCCCTTCGCAGGCTCCGGTCCGTTGCGCGTCGAAACACGCCGCCTGCGTCTGAAACCCGTTATTCGGATCGCTGATCACCATGTACTCCCAGCCGCCGGGATCCTGCAGCATCGTTAGTTCGTCACGACTTAAACTTTCGCGGGCCTGCGCCAGCGAACCGGCAAACAACAGCGTCAAAAGCACGGACATCAACCTGATCACGTCAGTCTGACGATTACGGGAACAGGAAAGCTTCCCTATTCGTATCTTGAATTTGCTGTTGACGAGGAGTGCATGACCCAGATCTGGAATGATATACGCTACGCCCTGCGGACTTTTCGCCGGTCACCGCTATTTACAACGGTTGCCATTCTTTCGCTCGCCTTAGGAATCGGTGCAAACGCCGCCATATTTACCCTGCTCGATCAGATTCTCTTGAAACTGTTGCCGGTCAATCAGCCGAAACAACTCGTCGCCCTGAAAATGGAAGGTTCTCACTACGGCAGCAATTGGGGCCTAAATGCGATCTCGTACCCCATGTACAAGGACTTTAAAGACCAGAACAAAGTGTTCTCGGACATGTTCTGCCGCTGTGCGACTCCGACCAGCCTCGGTTACGGTAACCGCACCGAACGTGTGAATGCGGAACTGGTCTCGGGCACCTATTTCCCCACGCTCGGAGTCACCGCCGCGCTTGGCCGAATCATTACCCCGAATGACGACCGCTTTCCCGGCGGTCATCCGCTTGTCATGCTCAGCTACGCCTTTTGGCAGAGCCGTTTCAGCTCCGATCGCTCTATCATCGGCAAACAATTGATAGTCAACGGCCACAGTATGACGGTGATAGGCGTGGTCCAGCGCGGCTTCGATGGCATCCAATTGGAATACCAAACGAAGATCTTCATTCCGATCATGATGAAGGCCCAGATGACGCCATTCTGGGATGGACTTAAAGATAGGCGGCAGCGCTGGGTGAACGCTTTTGGCCGCATGAAACCGGGCGTGAACCTCACGCAGGCACAAGCCGGACTGCAGCCACTCATGCACAACATGCTCAGGACGGAGGTGCAGGAAGCGGCTTTCCACAACGCCTCTAACTATACGCGGCAACAATTCCTCCGTTGCTGGATTCACGTGCTGCCGGGCGGGCAAGGTCACTCCTACGTGCGGCAGTCTCTCACGGCTCCCTTGTGGCTGCTGCTCGCGATCACCGGCGCAGTCTTGCTAATGGCCTGCACTAACCTCGCGAACTTATTGTTGGCAAGAGCGACAGCACGGCAAAAGGAAATGGCCATCCGCCTCGCGATCGGAGCGGGCCGCGCGCAAATCGTACGGCAGTTACTCCTCGAAAGTTTGCTGCTCTCCATGCTGGGAGCTATCGTGGGGCTCGCCTTCGCCTTTGTCGCCGACGGTCTGCTTCTTGCCCTGTTCCTTCCCGGGGATGTTGGCGAATTCGGCTTAAGGCTTTCCACTGTGCCCGATGCACGAGTGTTTCTCTTTACGCTCGCCGTGACACTGCTCACAACGGTTCTATTCGGTCTAGTCCCAGCGCTGCGCGCCTCGCGGCCCGATGTCGCTCCGACTCTAAAGGATCAAGCCGGTGCCGTTTTGGGCAGCGGTCATGTCGGTTTGCGCAAGGTATTGGTTACAGCTCAAGTTGCGCTATCTTTGTTGCTTCTGATCGGAGCGGGCCTGTTTATAAGAACGCTCGCAAACTTAAGAAATCTTGGCCCCGGTTTCCCAGTTGAGCGGTTGATTGGCTTCAATCTCGATCCATCCCTAAATGGATATTCGACAGACAGGACCAAAATCTTTTATAAGCGGCTGACCGACGATTTGGCGGCGCTGCCGGGCGTGAGATCCGTGGGACTCGCCTCGATTCGAATACTTGAAGAGAACGAGTGGGACAGCTCCATGACCGCCGAGGGATATACCGCCAAGCCCGGCCAGAGTCCCGAGCCGTTTATGAATTCCGTAAGTCCGAACTATTTCGCGACGCTCGGTGTCCCCATACTGCAAGGACGCGACTTCACCGTCCAAGACGTCGGCGAGGTAAAACACGGGCCCAAAGACGACGATTGGAATCCGAACCGCGTCATCATCAACGAGAGCTTTGCGAAAAGATACTTTGCCGGACGGAACCCGGTTGGGCTTCATGTTGGCTTTGGTTCCGACCCTGGCACAAAGACCGACATGGAAGTCATCGGCGTTGTGAAAGACATCAAATACACCAATCTCCGCGATGAAATTCCGCCTCAGGCATTCGTTCCCTATCTTGCCGGCCGGCATCTGGGTGGCATGACGGTCTATGTCCGGACGAATCTCGACGACAAGGAGTTGATGGCGCAAATACGGCACAAAGTCTCCATGCTCGATCCAAACGTTCCGATTTATCAAATGCGAAACACCGAGGAACAACTGGAACTCTCGCTCAGAACCGAACGATTCGTCGCCAGCTTGTCGGCCGTTTTCGGATTTTTGGCGACCTTACTCGCCGTCGTAGGTTTATACGGAGTGATGGCATTCACGGTCGCTCGCCGCACCCGTGAAATCGGCATTCGCATGGCGCTCGGAGCCGTTCGCGGGAACGTAATTTGGATGGTGATGAAAGAAGTGCTGGTACTGATCGGGATGGGGGTGCTGATCGGCGTTCCCGCCGCCATCGGGCTCACTTACCTGGTGCGAAGTCAACTCTACGGCTTGGCTCCCGGCGATCCATCCACCATCGTTCTCGCGACGATTATCGCCGCCGCCGTCGCCTCGCTAGCCGGTTTCGTTCCGGCTTTACGAGCCAGTCAAGTAAGTCCGACTACCGCGTTGCGCTACGAATAGAGGTTGGCTACCGAGACCGGCCCCAGTTCCGTTCAAGCATTGTGGCGAACTGTCACGAAGCTTGACAAAAGCAAAATAAATACCTGGATCGCCTTCCGCAATTCCCTCGCGGTCGCGCTTCCGCTCGGAATTGGCATAGCGTTCAGCGATCCGCGCGGAGCCGTGGCCATCACCACCGGCGCGCTGAACGTCTCTTATTCCGACGGCAAAGATCCTTACGGACAACGTGCCCGAAGGATGCTCGCGTGGTCGGCGCTCGGCGCGGTCGCCGTCTTCATCGGTTCTGTCACGGGCTCTAATAGCTGGCTCGCGGTTCTGATTGCCGCAGCTTGGGCTTTCGTCGCTGGCCTCCTTGTCTCGGTCAGCACCAGAGCGGGCGATCTTGGACTCAATACTCTGGTTGCGCTCATCGTCTTTGCAGCGCGCGGCGCAATGGACGTCAAAGGCGCGGCGATCGCGGCCCTCCTCGTTCTCGCGGGCGGTCTGTTACAAATGCTTTTCGCGCTTTTGTTTTGGCCGATACACCGCTACGAACCAGAACGCCGCGCTATCGGCGAAGTCTTTCTAAAGTTGGCGAAAGAAATCGACCCCGGGTCCGGCGATCCGCTCAACGAAGCTCTCGACACTCCGACGCAGCAGGTGCAAGACACGATAGCCGCCCTCGGACGCGACCATACCGTGGAAGGCGAGCGCTACCGGCTGTTATTCGATCAAGCCGACCGTCTGCGCATGTCAACCTTCATGCTGGAGCGCCTTCAATCGGAACTGCACCATGCACGGGGACGGGAAGAGTCCTCCATCATGCTGGATACCTTCCTGGCATTGTCGGCAAAAATCGTGGGAGCAGTGGGGGAATGTCTCCTCTCGAACCGCTGTGTGCCAGAAGAGCGGACTCTCTTACAAGGACTCACCGACGCCTTGAGGATCGCCCATCGAAACGAGCAGATTCAATCTCTCACGCTCGCCCGTGAAATTGCTTCAGCTATGGAAGTTTTGGCGGGACAACTTCGTCTTGTTCTCGGACTAGCCGGGCACACCATTTCTACGGGCGCTTCCGCGTTTGCAAAAACGGAAGCCGCAGATCCCTGGCGATTGCAAGCCAGCAGTTGGATCGGCACTCTTCGGGCTAATCTCGACCCCCGTTCCGCCTACTACCGTCACGCGGTCCGGCTCGCGGCTTGTGTAGCGATCGGCGACGGCATCGGACGCATGATCTCCTGGCAAAGATCGTACTGGATACCGATGACTATCGCCGTCGTGCTCAAGCCGGATTTCACGACAACGTTCAGCCGGGGCGTCCTGCGCCTATCGGGAACGTTCGCCGGTCTGCTGTTGGCCACGCTCGTGTACCACGTCTTTCCCGAATCGGCCTTGACGGAGTTGCTGCTGGTGGGCGCGTACACGTTCGCTTTACGAAGCATTGGCCCTGCCAACTATGGCGTCTTCAGCATAGCGGTGAGCGGACTGATCGTCTTTCTGATTGCCGTCACCGGCATCTCTCCCAAAGAAGTGGTTGTTGAACGCGCTTTAAACACCGTCGCCGGAGGTGTCTTCGCTTTAATCGCGTACGCTCTCTGGCCAACATGGGAGCGAACGCAAGTTTCTGAAGCCATCGCCGAGATGCTCGATTCCTGCCGCGCCTATTTCCACCGCATTGCCGAGCAGTTCAAAATAGCGCTACCAACAAAAGAATCGGATCTCGACGATGTCCGAAGCGCCTGGCGACGCACACGTTCGAACGCCGAGGGATCAGTGGACCGCTTCGCTTCCGAGCCCGGCGTCAATGTAGAAAAGCTGAGCTGCCTCAGTTCCATCCTCGCCAGTTCACACGCTTTGGTGCATTCAATGATGAGCCTTGAAGCGACACTTTTACAAGGACAGGTGAGTACCGCTCCGGAAGCCTTTCAAACTTTCGCTCACGACGTCGATCTGACGCTTTACTACTTGTCGGCCGCTCTTCGCGGATCGCATTTCGCCTCTGAAACTTTGCCAAGGTTGCGCGACGATCACACCCGCATGGTGCAGTCCCGCAGCGCATTCTCTGCGAACGACGAACTTGTGCTGCTGGAAACGGACCGGCTGACGGTCAGCCTGAACACGCTGCGCGAGCAGGTGATGAAATACGTGGTTTAAGCCCGCGTCAACGACTTGTCCAACGTAATTGGCAGATCGCGCACGCGTTTGCCCGTCGCATGAAAGATTGCGTTCGCCACGGCGGAAGAAGCGCCCGTTATTCCGATCTCTCCAATTCTCTTGGCGCCGATCGGGTTGATGTGTTCGTCCTTTTCATCCACCCAAAATGCTTCAATCTGTCCGACGTCCGCATTCGTCGGCACGTGATACTCCGACAAATTGTTATTGACCCAGCGCCCCACCCGCTGATCCATTGCCGCATGTTCGTAGAGCGCCATGCTGAGACCCCAGATCATGCCGCCCATCAATTGATTCCGCGCCGTCTTGGCGTTCAGAATCTTTCCCGCTCCGAAACAACCCACCATGCGGGATACTTTGATCTGTCCCAAATCCGCATCGATGCGAACCTCCGCAAACTGAGCCCCGAAGGCGT
>JALYVD010000291.1 GCA_030853405.1 Acidobacteriota bacterium
TATGCCGTGAATGCGCCGCCGTGGGATTTTGGGCGGCTACTCGGCCTTTACGTCGTCTTCTTCTTCATCGCTGCCCAACTCATTTCCTGGTTGGCATTTAGTCAGCCACCGAGCCGGGCTGTCCTGATTGGTGGCCTGCTAATCATAAGCGGCGGACTGGTGATCTCCCTGTCGGAGGCATAGAATTGTAGCCTTATGAACCACGCGTGGCCGATGGCCCTCTTCGCTTACGTGCTCCTGGCAGCACCTATGCATGCCCAGTCGCTGCCAAATGACTCCGGCGAGATTCAAATTCGGCAATTGGTCCAGCAATACATGGATGCACGCAACAGCAAGAATGGAGCCGCAATCCGTTCTCTGTTCACCACGGATGCCGACCAGCTTGTTTCAACTGGCGAATGGCGCAAAGGGATCGCTGCGCTCGTCCAAGGCGCGATGGCCAGTTCCCGAAAAGAAACGGGAAAGAGCGCAATCACCGTCGAATCCATTCGTCTCCTCGAACCAAACGTCGCGATTGCGGACGGCCGTTACGAAACTTCGAACGCCGCCACTGGTCAAAGCCGGAGCATGTGGACCACTCTGGTTTTAAAACATACGGATCTCGGCTGGCGTATCGCCGCAATCCGCAACATGCTACCCGCGCCGAATCACTAATGCCGCGCAACGTACAGCAGCAGCGCAAACACGGCAACCGGAATGAGAGCGATCATGGTGTAAAACAGAATGGTTCTATGCACCGGCGAGCGCCGGCTCTTCCAATTCACCAACTCTGTTCGATCGGCGACGCCCACTTGATCCTGATGCGCCAGGTCCCAGGCAAACTCACGAGCGGTACTGTAGCGATTTGCCGGATCACGCTCGATCGCACGATAAACAGTTTCCTGTAGCTCCGGAGAGATCTCCCGGTTGAGTTCGCGCGGCGGTTCCGGGTTATTCAGCAAGCGGTCGTTCATCACCGCAAACGCATTCGGACCCCGAAATGGCACTTGGCCGGTCAACATTTCGTAAAGCATCACGCCAAGGGCATAGATATCGCTCCGGCCATCGCCACGCTTTCCCTTCACCTGCTCTGGAGAAATGTAGTCGGGAGTGCCCATCAGATTCGAAAGCTTCGCGAACGTGAGACGCCGCGAGCCCTCCTGCCCGGCAATGCCGAAATCAATCAGCTTCACACCATCGTTCGAATCAACCATGATGTTCTCGGGCTTTAGATCGCGGTGAACCACGCCATGGCTGTGAATATATTCCAGGGCCTCGCAAATCCCTATCGTGATGCTGACGGCGCGGTCCTGTGGAAGTTTTCCCTGCTCTCGCATGATCTCGCGCAGCAGTTTGCCATCGATCCACTCCATGACCATGTAGACCCGGGTGCGGTCTCCATCGGCCATCACCTTCATCACGGCGGGGTGATCCAGCTTGGTCCCGATATCCTGTTCACGCTTGAACCGGTCGTAAAACACCGGCTCGCTCTCTACCTCTGGATGCGGAACCTTCAACGCTACCTGCAGGCCCGTGCGTAGATCGGTGGCTCTAAAGATAGAGGCCATTCCGCTCCGCGCAACGAGCGAATCGATACGGTAGGAATCTAGCTGCTCGCCTTGCCGGAGTGGGGTCATGGTGAGTGGATGGTTAAATTGACTCTTTCGTATTTAGCCTAGCGAAGTTTGTAATGGCGTCCACGGTACATTCCCACCCGCTCAACATCCCGTACCCGAATTAGCTGAACGCTGATGTTGTCGTGGCCGTCGCGCCGTTTCGCGAGGCTAACTAACTCTTCCGCTGCGTTGTCGAGATTGACGGAATCACGGACCGCTCCGTTAATGTCCTCCGGTTGGACTGAATTGTGCAATCCATCGGAACATAACAAAAGGACATCTCCCGCGAATACCTGATGCTCCGCCGTTTCGGCATTCACGAACATACCGCCGCCAACCGAGCGGCTCAAAACGTTCGAAGTCTGCGCCACGGCAGCTTCCCGGCTGCTAATCAGTCCCATTCGTAACTGCTCGTTGGGAACCGTGTGGTCGCGGGTGAGAGCTGTTGTTCTACCTTGCCGGATTAAATAGCAGCGGGAATCACCGACATGCGCAACAACCGCGCGATCGTGGCGCAAGGCGCAGGTCACAACCGTTGTTGCCATGGAGCGCCCACCGGAGCCACCACCCATCCCCACTTCGTAGACACTCACATTTGCCTGCTGGATCAGTTTCTGTAACACGCCGGAAAGTGACTCTCCCAGGGGCATCTTGGGAAACCCCGCCAGCAAAGTTTCCACCGTTAACCGCGATGCAACTTCACCATGGTCATGGCCGCCAACGCCGTCCGCCAGCGCAAACAGCCAACCCCGATCTCTCATCTGATCGGGATCGGCTGGCAAGACATACCCAAGAAAATCCTCATTGTGGTCCCGGATCAAACCCGGATCCGAAAGCTGGGCAAATTCAACTGCAAGCATTGAGTTTTGGACGCGCTTATACCGCCTTTACGTGTGCTTCGCGAGTAATCAGCGTAGTCCTTCCGGTCGCCTTCGACGAACGCATGAAATAGATGCCGCCATAGAGCGCCCAAACAATCGCGATCCCAAGAGCCAACAGCGGCTCCATCTTGGTTCCATAACCCATAAATGGCCCAATCAAGTAGAACGCCATGCAAGCCAGATTGGCGAGAAGACCAAAGACCGGAATGATAAGGTGCTTGATTGGATTGAACATCGGATGTTTGTGAAACGCCACAAGACAGATGATGCAGCTCAGCATGTACAGCAGGAACGTCCCGAAATTAGAAGCGAGGGTTACAAGCAGTAGCGTGTTTGGCAGGGCAGCCATCTTGTCGTGGCTCATATATCCGAAGCTGGACCAAAAGCCATGTGGAAGAGCCGCGATGGTTGCGTCCGAAAGCGCGCCGCCGTCGCCGAATGCCACGGATACCCCCACTACTCCTACGACGGCGGATATAACCGCAAGCGTCCAAATAGCGCGATGAGGCGTCAAATTGGTCGCGTGCAGGGCTCCCAGGCTGTCCGGCAACTCTGAATCCTTACCCATGGCGTAAGTTACGCGGGCCCCGGTGTTCATACAAGAGAGGGTAGTTCCAATAATCGCCAGGAAGACCGTGAATGCTTCGATCAGCATGAAGGCGCGGCCGTGACCAGCTCCGAAGATGGCGTCGCCAATCATGACCATCATGTCGCCGATGGGCGCCGCCGACGCGGTTGCGCTCTGCATTGTATACCCGCTATTCAGGAAATAATTCGCCGCGAAATACTCACTGAGATAACAGAAAGCTCCTTGCACCAGAAGCGACGTAATAACCGCTATCGGAACGTCTCGTTTAGGATTTTTCGCTTCGCCGCCCATGGCCGTCACGGACTCAAATCCCACCAGGATCAGAATCGCGACTGTCGCTTGCACGAAAATCCATCCCAAGTTGTGCGCGCCAACTACCGATCCAGCGGATGAGTGGCTCAAGAAATTACCCTTCGCGTCGGCGGACGGATAGGTGATGCGGAACGGAACCGGTTTTCCAGCCGCGTCCAACTTAGGCTTCGGCGCCCCATTTGCATCGCGGTCTACCGTCTCCGTCGTCTGGCCGTTAGCGGTGGTTTTGGTCGTAGCGAACTCGTACGTATAGGCCTCGCTAGACGTCGCATCGAATTGGTACGCGATGCTGCCCGGCGCGTGGTTCATGCGATATCCGAGCGCCATCACCGAGAACACCAGTAACGCCGAGATCTGAATCACGTTGATGGCGATGTTCACCGATGTGGCGCCGTTGACACCCCGGTTGGCAATGTAGGCAACGGCGAACGAAAACACGACAGCGACAACCGCCATGAACATGATTCCAGGATTTGATGCGCTCATGAAATTCGGCCATATCGTGCCGACTAAATAGCCGCAGAGCACGCCCATGACCGCCACCATCACGCCCGGATAGATCCAGTAGTAAAGATGAGAGCCCCAGCCGACGATGAACTTCGAAAGACGGGCATAGCGCCAGGCTTTCTCATGATTTAGAAACGATTGCTCGGCAAAGTAGTAGGAACTGCCAGTTCCCGGATAAAGTTTAGCCATCTCCGCATAACACACCGCCGTGGCCAGACAAAGTAATAAAGCGAGAACAATACCCAGCCACATAGAGGGGCCTGTTACTCCTGTATTTGCCTGGATAGCGAAGGTCAACCACAGGAATGCGCCGGGTGCGATAAGTGCCATCGCGTTCATCGTTAAGCCAGTGAGACCCAGTGTGGGTTTCATCTCTGGCGTGGTGTTGCTTGCCATAAGGTCTATCTCCTATTCGATTTATTAACTTGGATCTAACTGACTAACTGGCTAACGTTTCGGACCAAAGAACGCGACGATACCGAGCGTGATGGTGGTCTGATCCTTCGAAGCATCTGGTGTTGCGCCGCGATTGAAATAGTCGATATTCGAGCTATCGCGCCGGTATTCCAGACGGGTCAAAAGGCCTTCGTCCATCTTGTATTCGCCCGTGACCGTGACCTCGGCAAGACGCTGAGCTCTCGGATTCGCGGGATCGATGCTTGTCGTAAATCCGTCGGCGTCGTTGAAGAACTCAGCGCGCGGAGTAATCGCAATATGCTTGCTGACTTGAAAGTGAGCCGCCGCCGCTAAACCCACCCAGTGAACGCTGGCAGGTCCACCCCAGGCGCCAAAGCCGGTTCCAGCCGGAACCCCCAGCAAGGTTGGCCGGTCGTGACCATAATCGAAATTAATATAGGCGTTGAAAGCGTCCTTCGGAGTAAGCAGTAGGGTGGTGTCGTAAAGGTTGCGATAGCCCTTATTAGTATCCGTGTTCTCCGGGCCGGTGTAGTAATTGTTGCTCCAGGTGAACTTCTTTTTGGCGACGCCGCCGGTGATGCCGATCGTTTTGCCGCTGTTGTTATCCTCGACGTTATTCCAGCCGTTGACTACTTGCACGCCGGCGTTCCAAGTACCGATCGGTACCGAAGTTCGCAAACCAAAATGATAATAAGGAATGGCGTAGGCGAATAAGAGCGAGCGAGAGTAATTCCAGTTGTCCTTCGTTTCGATCACTTCCGCGCCGGCTGAGGTGACAAACTCGCCGAAATCCGCTTCGAACCCATGCCCGCTCTTAGGCTTCCAGCTGACATACGCCTGCTCAAGATAACGAAAGATTTCGGGGGCCTGCTCGGAGGCATGGATTGTGTCGAAGGCCCGTCCAAAACCGATGTCCAACCGGAATCCCACCGGGTCGGCATCGTGGCTCGCCGTCAGTTTCGCCATGTTGAGGCTGAATTGATTGGCGCGCTCGTTGAAGTTATAAAGCTGGTTGAACGAGGGATCCGGATGGTTGGCGTTGAAAGTATAATATCCGTCGATCAACCCGCTGAAGTCGATCCCTCCAACGCTCCAGGTGGAAGGTGCGGTGGGTGCGGCCGCCGGCGCCGTCGTCGGCGTTTGTCCAGCAGGCGCGGGCTGATCTGTGGGCGCGGGCTGCTGACCCCAGGCGCAAGCGGCGGCCAGGATCGGCGCAATCAAGAAAGACGTCCGTAACATGAATAAGTTCGTTCCTCTCAGGGATATTCGACTTGGCACGCTACGGAGTGCCTGATTACGGACTGGGTAAAGCCTTCAGGTGTTGCGAAAAACTATAGTATGTTTTCCAGAGGAGAAACTCCAATCAATAATTTCGATTGCGTATATTCCGGTCTTCGCAGTGCGCCTTACTCCGCATCCGCCGCTGGACGGAAATGTTGATGATAATCGGGATAGGCTGGCCGTTCGTAAGCCGGCGGCGGATTCTTCTTCAACAATTCCATCTCTACTTCCACCGCCCTTTCGAGCTGAGGATCATGCCCTTCGCGGACCAGTTTCGGATCCATATCCACCTCTACATCCGGCGCAATCCCATGGTTCTCCACTTCCCACTGTCCCGAGAGACCGTAGAACGCCCAGCGGGGAGCCGTCACATGGCCGCCATCAATTAGCGGTGGATAACCGCCAATGCCCACCAGACCGCCCCAGGTTTTCATACCGACCAGCGGCCCCAAACCGGCCTTTCGGAAATACCACGGCATTGCGTCGCCGCCCGATCCGGCGAACTGGTTAATGATCATCACTTTGGGTCCATAAATGGCCTGCGTAGGATCCGTAATGTCCTTGCCTTCCCGTGTCGCGATCCGGCCCATCGGATGCCGGTTCAGGTATTCGATGACATAATCCGCGATATCGCCGCCGTGATTGAATCTCTCGTCGATCACCGCGCCCTCACGCCCGATCTGCGCGAAGAAATAGCGGTTGAAGCTGGTAAATCCGCCAAGGCCGGTGTCGGGTAAGTGAACATACGCTACCGCGCCGTGGCTTAGTTGATCTACCTTCCTTCGGTTGTCTTCAATCCATGCGAGATGCCGTAGACCCGC
>JALYVD010000338.1 GCA_030853405.1 Acidobacteriota bacterium
TCGGCCTTGACCCGGCCCCGCCGTCGTGTGAAGCGACTGACATGAACGGCGAAGCAAAGCTACGAACGGAGCTAACGACAACTGGAATTCCCAGTTATAAATGGCCCAGTTTTGACGGGCAGGTCACACCAAGTACGTGCGCGTGGTGGTGCTTCAGAACGGGGAAGGAGGGCGGATTGGCTCCGTCGAGTTGGACAACAAGACACTCAAGGCTGCACCTGAAGTGCCGGCACCGGAGTCCAGTTTGAAGCTGCGCTCGCCAGAATAAGGATGACTAATCGCCGCAATTTCGCAAACGGGTTCTCGACCATGCCTTTGAGGATTAAAACCGCAACGGGGCTTCACAGTGGCCTTGATCAGCGGCCCCAAGAAACCAGAAAATCAGAAACCCAAAGGGACGCGCGATCCTCAATGGGGGTTTTCAGTTGGAATGTGCACGCCAAAACCAATGTTAGATTGCTGGGAACCGATGGCATGGACGTCCCCGCTGGCGGCGCTCAGGTTAATGGTTAATGTGTTGCCAGATGTTGATAGGGAAATATGAACGTCGCCGAACAACCCAAGACAACCCATTCTTTGACCGCTTCTCTCTGTCACGCACGCCCGACCCAAATTTGTGGGGTCATTGAAAGTTTCACCGGCCGCTTACGTCGCCACCTAAAGGGGAAACGCTTTTTCGTGCGGCTCGACCCGGGGACGCACGTTAGAGCGGAGCCAGAAGGCATACCCATTCTCTGCTATCCGAGCTGCGGCACGAACAGCCCGGTGGGAGATCCATGGTAGCGCACGGCATGAAACAGTTCGAGGGGAGGTACGAGCCGAGGCGCTGTTGGGGTGCGTCTTCAAAGTGAGAGGCTACTAACCTCCCCTCGTTTGCTTTACGATAGCGCCCATCACTTGTGAATGGAATACCGTTGCCAGGGTATTTTCTCTTAAGAGAGGCAGTAGGAATTGTCCAACTGTGAAGGCGAACGCGCCCAGTAAATCTTCGATGCTGAGTAGCACGGCCGGTCTAGCTGATTACTCCTTTCCGTACCGCGTAGAGAATCGCTTCCGGGATACTGTGGATGTTGAGCTTTTGCATGAGATTTCCGCGATGGGTATCAACCGTGTGAGGGCTGACCCCAAGGAGCCCGGCAATTTCCTTACTTGGCTTAAGTTCCGCGATCAGTTGCAGGAGCTCACGCTCGCGCGCGGTGAGTAAATCATAGGGATCTTCTACTCCCTGTTGCCGTACCTGGCGAAGATAATCATCTGCTAAAATTTTGCTCACGGCGGGACTAAAATAGGCTTTTCCGGCCGCAACCGCGCGAATGGCCTGGATGAGGTCATTTTCCGCTGAGTCTTTCAGCAGATACCCGCGTGCGCCTGCCTTTAGGGCTCGCAGGACGTAGGCCTCGTCTGAATGGACGCTAAGGATAATAACCGCAGTTTTCGGATGTTCTGCGCTAATTCGTTTCGTTGCCTCGATGCCGTTCAACAGCGGCATCGCGATATCCATAATGACAACATCGGGGAAATCACGGGTGACAGCATCCACAGCTTCTCGACCGTTACTCGCCTCGGCGATAACTCCGAAGTCTGACTCGCGTTCTAGAAGTAGACGCAACCCCTTTCGTACGATAGTGTGATCGTCCGCGAGCAGAATTCGTACCGACACCATAATCTTCAGTTCTCCCTAACCGGTGGGCACGAACCTTGGCAGCTCGACATGAATTGTAGCTCCATTCCCAGGTTTTGAGTCTATCTGAAAGGAGCCATTCAAGCGTTTTACCCTCTCTTCCATCCCTAGTAGGCCGAGCCCCTTTTCTCTCTTTGGTATAAATCCCTGCCCATCGTCCTGGATTGTGAGCCAAAGCGCTTCCTCGTTCTGACTCAGCTGAATTTGGACGTGCTTCGCCTTGGCATGCCGGGTAATGTTTCGAAGTGCCTCTTGAACCACGCGGTAGATGCACGTCCTTTGTTCATCCGGGAGATCTTCCGGTACGGACTCTGTCTGAACCGACACCCCGAGACTATTGGTCCTCGATATCTCGCGGGCTTGCCATTCTAGCGCGGGTATCAGCCCTAGGTCGTCAAGCATGGAGGGACGCAGCAGGAGTGACATATCCCGAACGACAGCCACTGTCTTCTCGGCAAGACGGCGAGTATCGAGAAGCTGATTGCGCGCCTCTGGGTTGTCATCGCGCGAGATCATGGCAGCCACGTTCCCGATGGCTAGCAGCAGAGCAGAGAGCGCTTGACCCACTTCGTCATGGAGTTCTCGCGATAGGGCGCGCCGCTCCGTTTCATGTACCTCGACCAAGCGCGCCGACAGGTCGCGTAATGAGCCACGCGCCTGCAGAGCTTCGTCGAAACGGAGCTCTGACAATCGCTCCAGGCGGAGAATGCGATGAATACTGCCGCTTGCCAAAAGGAATCCGATTACCAGCGTGATGATCAGCAGCACCACCAGATCCCTTCGAAAGGTTGAGAAGAGAGCCGCTACCCGCCGGCTGCCGCTCTCCATTTGTTCCTGATTCAACTGGCTGATCTGGTCTGCGAGCCGAACAATGACCATCCGCCTGGGCAGTAACGAGTCCTTCATGAAGGTGTACCCAAATTGCCGCCGCTGGTTAGAATCCCACTGGAGAGCCGGGCGCAACGAGTCGAAATACGACACGACTTCTTTCGTGAACCGCTCAAAGGGAGCTCGCTCCTCTCCTCGAAGGATCGTCTGGTATGCAGTAATCATCGATTCAATTCGGCCGCGCGCGTCGTTTAGCTCATTCCGGTGTACGGCCGCGCGAGTGGGATTGGGCTCTAGAAGAAGGTCACGCACGTATGTGCCGGACAAGTAAACGTCGGAGCGAAGCTGCTGCAAGATGCGGTCTCGATCCAGATAATCCTGGCGGATGCCCGCATTTCTTGTCTGAATCCGGTTCAGCACCGATAGGGCATTGAATCCTGTAAACGCCAGCAACAGCAAAAGGCCGCCGAAACCTATTAATAGAAGGCGCCGGGTTTGATTCCCGGTATGCTCTGTTCCCTCACTCACTGGAATCTCCCGACCCACACGCGTAAAGACGCGCCTTCAACTGAACCAAGTGCTCTTAATGCAGTGAGCCCAGCGTATATTGCAGAGCCGCGTATGCTTCCTGGTATTCGTACTTGGCATTTACATTCTCCACCAGTGCTTGCGTCTGTCCTAGTTGCGCTTGCGTCAGTTCGACGATGGAAGCC
>JALYVD010000363.1 GCA_030853405.1 Acidobacteriota bacterium
CATCGAGAGCATAGGCGAACCCAACACGCGGCGCAATGTCCTTGTCGTAAGTGGGTATTCGGCCCGTGGCGGGGTAGGCAGGATTCGTGACCTTAGGTTGCGGCAGGTCCGCATAATCGTATCTCAAGCCCAGATTTACCGTCAGCCGGGAAGTAATTTTGTAGGAGTCCTGAGCGAAGAACGCGTAATCCGGAATCGTGAAGTCCACGACCGGGTTCCCGATCGTTTGGGTGAAGGTAGACCAGTCCTTAGAGCTTGCCGTATTGCCCGTCAGATCCAGAGCCAGTGAATTGAAATCGGGAAATGTGTAAGTACCCGTGCGATTGAACAGCAGGTTCGTGTAGTCTTCAGTCCTCAGTATGTCAACACCAAACTTGAAGCTATGTTTGCCCGTGCTCCAACTCAGCGTATCCGCATATTCATAACGGTTCTCAAGAGGGTTCGTCCGCGGGTAGTCGGTCGCCGTACCCAGATTACTTTGACCAGTGATACCGATTCCCAGAAAGCCAATACCGGGAATGGCTAAAGCGCTGTTCGGGTAATCATATTGCTTGTCGTTGAACCAACCGAAGCGAAACTCATTGACCATGCTGGGCGTCGGTATGGCTGTCCAGGAGAAGCGGCCATACTTATCCCGGACCGAGGAGTTGACGTTATTCCCCACGCCTTGCGCATTGTTCAGCACCGCCTGAGTCTGAAGTCCATCCGGAGAGACCCATCTCAACAGGTTCATGTCCACACTAAAGGTATTGCGTTCGTTGGGCCGCCAATCGAGCTTTCCGAACCCGAGATCCTGGGTGACGCTGCGAGGCACAGTCTGAAACTGCCGATTCAGGAATGTTTGGGCCGCAGTACACTGGGCGGCGCTCGCCGGCAGTTCGCCTTTGTTCAACTTCTTGGCCGCGGCCGCTGCCACGCCACACTGACCGATGAATTGCCCCGTGGTACTGAACAACGGATTGCCTGCCGAAGTAATGTTCGCAATCAGCGGGAAATCGCGTCTCAGCCCTTCATAGTTGAAGAAATAGAACAGCTTGTCCTTGATGATGTGCCCGCCTGCGCTTGCGCCAAATTGGTTCCGCTGCTCTTGTGGATTGATGGTCGCGAAGGGATCCCGCGCATTGAAATCCTGGTTGCGAAAGAACCAATAAGTTGTGCCGTGAAAGTCGTTGGTTCCACTGCGAGTTACGGTGTTCACGACGCCGCCCATGGCGTGGCCGAATTCGGCGGAGTAGTTATTGGAGACCACCTGAAATTCCTGCACTGCGTCTTGCGAAATCTGAGACTGAATTCGGGTGCGGCCGGCGTTTTCGTTGTAATAGCCTTCGGTCGTATCGTTTCCGTCGGTAAGGAAGGCATTCCCGCCTGCGATGCCCCGGAATGACAGCAGTCCGAACGTCCCGTCCGCAACTACCGCCGGGGCAAGCAGAACAAACCGGTCCACGCGCCGTCCGTTGATGGGAAGATCTTGAATCTGCCGCTCTCCGACCACCTGGGACACATCTGTTTTTGTGGTATCGACGATCGGAGCTTGGGAGGTTACGTCCACCTGCGTCGATGCCGTTGCCACTTGAAGAGACGGCGTTAGCTTTATTGTCTGCCCCACTTCGAGTTGTATATCTTTCGCCTCGTAATCGGCGAATCCAGTTTTTGAGACCGTGACGAAGTAGCCGGAAGCGGGAGTCAATGACGCGGCATCGAAGTCGCCAGAATCCGTACTCGTCATCTCGCGGCGAATGCCCTTCGATTCGTTCTGAACAACAACCGTCGCTCCAGGCACAACCGAGCCGCTGGCATCTTTCACGACACCCGCTATGCCGCCCGTTCCAGCGGCGTTTTGGGCTGATAGGATATAGCAGCTCGCTCCCAGCAGACACAGCAGTCTAACAATATTTTTCTTCATAGAAAAGACCCGGATTCCTTGAGGATAAGCGATCTAGCAATTCAGTTTTGTGAATTTCTACTTACGTCGGAGTCCTGGGCGCTCTTTGCTCTCTTGGTATTTCGCGTCCACAAGCTATCGTAAAGAATATGCGCAGAAAAGTAACCGTTGTCGGCGGCGGGAACGTGGGAGCGAACGTCGCTCAGAAAATCGCCGCTAAGGAACTGGCCGATGTCGTCCTGGTGGATGTCGTGGACGGCGTACCGCAAGGCAAGAGCCTGGACATGCTCGAATCGGCTCCTGTGGAAGGCTACGATGTGAAGATCACCGGCACCAATGGCTATGACGAGACCGCCGGCTCAGATATCGTCGTGATCACAGCCGGTTTCCCCCGCAAGCCAGGCATGAGCCGTGATGATTTACTGCTGGCCAACTACGAAGTAGTCAAGAGCGCCACCGAACAGGCCGCCAAGAAATCCCCGGATGCGATCCTGATCCTTGTGACGAATCCGCTGGATGCGATGTGTTGGACCGCCCTGAAGGTCTCCGGGTTCCCTCGTGAGCGCGTGATTGGAATGGCGGGCGTGCTCGATACAGCGCGGTTCCGTACGTTCATTGCCGAAGAGTTGAACGTGTCGTTTGAGAACGTGACAGCTATGGTCCTCGGGGGACACGGTGACACGATGGTGCCGTTGGTGCGGTTCACCAACGTGAGCGGGATTCCGATCAGCGAACTGACCGATCAGGCTACGATTGACCGACTGGTTCAGCGGACCCGCGACGGCGGCGCTGAAATTGTGAAGTATCTGAAGACCGGCAGCGCGTATTATGCTCCGGCCGCTTCAACAGTCGAGATGGTCGAATCCATTCTGAAAGATAAGAAGAAGGTTCTGCCTTGCGCCGTTCACTTGGAAGGCGAGTACGGCATCAATGGTCTCTTTGTCGGCGTCCCTGTGAAGCTCGGCGCGAAGGGCATTGAGAAGATCTACGAAATCAAACTGAACGGCGACGAAGAAGCCGCTTTAAAGAAGAGCGCCGTCGCGGTGCAGGAGCTTGTAGACGTCCTCAAACAAAAAGTTCGGTAAAGTTTCGATTATCGATGGCGGATCTGTTTCAGATCCGCTAACCTGACGAGAATGGTGCGTTCTAAATCTGCTAGCGGAAGAAAGGCAGAACCCGGTAATTCACCCCACGTCGATCCGAAATACGCGTGTTTTGCATTGAAGATCGGTCAATCGAAGATTCATCGATGGGGCATCTATGCCGGGGAGCCGATTCCGGCAGGCAGGAAAGTAATCGAGTACACCGGCGAGAGAATAAGCCGTTTGGAAACGAAGCGCCGCGCCGATTCGAGCGCTCTCATCTACCTGTTCACGCTTGACCCTTACTGGACAATCGACGGCTCAGTCGGCGGATCGGGCGCTCAGTATATTAATCACTGCTGCGACCCCAATGTGATCGCCCGCATTGTGAAAGGACACATTCTTTACATGAGTCTGAAGGAGATCCGGCGAGGCGAGGAACTTACAGTCGATTATCACTTCGATAAGAAGGTCGAAAAAGTACCTTGCCGGTGCGGTTCGCTAAAGTGTCGCGGAACTATAAATTTACTTTGAGCGCGGCACAAGAAGACGGCTCATCGTGAGGCCGTCTTTTGGTTCAGAGATAGAGATTTATTAGGTGAGCGGGGCTTTTTGTACTTTGCCGTTGCGGATGCACGACGTGCATACCCTAACGCGCTTTCCAGCGCCCTTGATCACGGCATGAACACTCTGCAGGTTCAGATTCCACCGCCGCTTGGTGACATTGTGGGCGTGGCTGATGCGACACCCGAATTGCGGCCCACGGCCACACATTTCACAAACTTTTGCCATAAGAACACACCACCACTCAGTTCACCCGAGTGGAAAGTACTACTGTAGCAGGCTCCGTCACCGGTACGCAACAGACCCGGTGACCGAAATCTGGGTTAAGCTATGAGGCATGGCGACTGATTCCGCACCCGGTTCAAACACCCGCCCGGCGGTCGAGGAGTCCAAGAACTCCGGTAAGTCAGACTCCCGGCAATATCGGCTGGCGGAGATACAAGCGAAAGTCCAGAACGGGACCTACAAAATCGACGCGCTTGAACTCAGCAAGCGGATCATTCAGAAACATATCGTTCGTTGAAATGTGAAAGGAAATGCCACTGGAGCGAACTGTCGTAATCAAGTGCGGTCTGCGCCGCTTTGCCATGCATCAAAATCAAACGCGCGCGCTCAAAGTCTTGAGACTTCCGTCGTGCATGTACGGGCCCCGATGAGCAAGATCTCGCAGAGTCGGAACTTTAAATTTGTCGAAGTCGGACTTCTTGTGAGTGACAACTTCGCGGTGGGGATGGGGATGTGGGACATCCATTCCGACGCCAGGAGTTGCAAACTTTTCATCTGTAAAATTTGGTCCATTGTGGCACTCGGCGCATTCACCTTTGCCGTTGAAGAAATCGAAACCGGCTTTGGCCTCCTTGCTTAACGCAAACCTCTCGCCAGCCGCATAGCGGTCCTAGGCGGAGTTGCCGGAGACGATGGTGCGCTGAAAGGTCGCTAACGCCTGGGCAACGCGGGCGAACGTGAGTTGCGGATCGCCCAACGCGGCTGTAAACAGCGGTGCGTGGCCCCTAAACTTGGAAAGCTTTGCGACAACACCGTCAGCTGTGATACATGAGAATTCGTGACGGGGATAATGGCCTGCGCCTCGGAGGTTGAAGAGCGGCCGTCCCAGAACTCCGATTTGCCCCAGTCGCGATTGATAAGAGTCGGCGTGTGACGGCCGGTCGGCTGGCCATCGACGCCAAACGAGAGGGATGTCGTGCCCGAAAAGGCGTGGGGAGGGATGTGGAAAAAGGCGCAGGACACGACGTTATTCGAAGAGAGGCGGCCATCAAAAAGAGAACGCGGCCAAGTTCCACGTTTGCGGGCGAATAAGGATTATCAAGCGGCCAGACGAAGTGCGGCAGGCTGACAGGCGGGACCGGTTGGTTCGAACGAGCAACCGCGAGTGTCACCGAGAGGAGCGACAGAAGCGGAACTCGCAACGGCAACATAGCAGTTACTCGCCGTCGGCAGTAGCGAGTTGGTCCGGTTGCGAAAACGGCTGCGACGATGTGGGGTGCAACGCGCGGGGGAGGTGAGGCGTGATGAAACGAAAACGGCGGCCGATGATCATCTTCACGATTAAGGGATCCGAGCTTTGCGTAACGCCGAGACCGAAACCGAAGTTAACTCCCAGTCGGGACCGAAGTCGTAGTCGATGGTCGGGAAGAACTGCTGCTGCTGTTTGCGGAAAGCGTCGAAACCGAAAACAGGGCCGACGAACCGTAGTATTCAAACCCTGGATTTCGTAATTGCCCTGAGCGAAAAGGCGAGCGGAACTGGCGGTTGTGAGCAACAGCAACTTGACAACGAAGTCCCCGCGAACGGGGTGCGTCCTGCAGATGCAAGTGCAGTTCCTTACATTTGGACGTACGCTCGTTTGGGACCCTCTCACATGATGGAATTCTGGTGAGCGCGGTAGGAATCGAACCTACAACCTAGTGATTAAGAGTCACTTGCTCTGCCAATTGAGCTACGCGCCCGGGTCCGGGGGGATGTGGCGGAAAGACACAAACACCGCCTCAACAACTATAACATCCGCTTTCGTCAGCGCTCAACTCATCTAGTACGATAATAAAGTGCGCTACGTTCTCTCCGGGGCCGCCGGATTCATTGGGTCACATCTGTGCGAAAGGCTCCTCGATGAGGGCCACGACGTAGTTGTTCTGGACAATTTAATCACAGGTCATCGCGAAAATATTGCCCATCTTGAAGCCCGCGCGGGCTTTGATTTTATCGAACACGACGTTTGTCAGCCCACGGAAGTCTCCGGCCGGGTAGACCGGGTTTTTCACCTCGCTTCTCTTGCCAGTCCCGTCGATTATCTCGCGCATCCTATCGAAACACTGGAATCCGGCTCTACCGGTACCCGCAACATGCTCGAACTGGCCCGCGCTCACGGTGCACGATTTCTTGTGACCTCCACCTCCG
This sequence comes from Acidobacteriota bacterium, assembly GCA_030853405.1. Lineage (GTDB taxonomy): Bacteria > Acidobacteriota > Terriglobia > Bryobacterales > Bryobacteraceae > Bog-105. The sequence goes on from JALYVD010000363.1 coordinate 5,944, forward strand.
AATGCTACGGCGATCCGCTCGAACATCCGCAGCGCGAAACCTACTGGGGCAACGTAAATCCCGTCGGACTCCGTTCTTGCTATGACGAGAGTAAACGCTACGCCGAAGCCATCACCATGGCTTATCACCGGGTGCATGGGGTGCGCACAAACATCGCCCGTATATTCAATACCTACGGACCCCGGATGGCTTTGAACGACGGCCGTGTCGTGCCGGCCTTTGTCGATCAGGCTCTTCGCGGCGCCGATCTAACGGTGTTTGGCGATGGCTCCCAGACTCGCAGTTTCTGCTACGTCTCGGACATGGTCGATGGCCTGCTCCGGCTCAGTGAATCGGACGAACGCTATCCCGTGAACCTCGGTAACCCGGTCGAAATGACCATCCTCGAATTCGCAAACCGCATCCGCGCTCGCTTCGATACGCCCCTAGGCATCCAATTCCGGGACTTACCTTCTGACGATCCGAAGATTCGCCGTCCCGACATTACCAAAGCCAAACAAGTCCTCGGCTGGGAGCCCAAAATCTCGCTCGATGAAGGGCTCACCGTCACCATCGGCTACTTCAAGAACAAAGTACAAGACCTATCACTGACGAGTTAGAAAACTTTCGAGATCGCGCTCATTCGCCGCGGGCTCGCTGGCGGAACGTTATTCAAACGGCACGCTTTCATCCACTTCTCAAGCGCGCGGACCAGTTGGTATAGCTGATCGAACGAATCCACCACAAAGAGCAGCGGCTGATAATGGTTCATCTCAAAGCCCTGATTGATCACCCATTTCAACTGCAGCGGAAAACGTTTTACTTCCGGAGACTCTACCGCGTGCTCGCTCTCTCCAAAGCTGCTCAGTAGTCCGCTGCCGTAGACGCGTAAGCCGTCTTCCGATCGCCTCAATCCCAACTCGACCGTGAACCAGAAGCACCGCGCCCTGGCACGGATAATGCTTGTCATCGCGGCGGAACGCTCGTGTGGATCGCGAATCCCGTCTACCAGACCCGCCGCCGTATGCGCGCACTCACCAAACCGTGCTAGCGCTTCGGCAAACGCCCGGTCCGTGTGCGTCGGCACATGCCATGCGATGTCGTGGAAGATATCCGGCTCGGGCAGGTAGTCCAGATGATCGCCGTCCCGAATCGTGATGGCCGTCGGAAACTCGCGATTTCGCAAGCAATCAAAAAAGGAGGAACGCCGGCACATACCCGCTGACAGGCTTAGCTCGAAAGCCGGTCAGTGGACACAAAACCGGTTGACATCTTCAAGTCTCGGAATCGCATTCGCGTTCAGCGAAAGAGATGCAATTCCGTTGCGGAACGCGGCATTTGCAAATCGATCCCAGCGTGGCGGCATACGCGCATAAAGCCGCCGCCACGAATCGTGATTTGGCTCCGAATACTGCGCATAGGGCTGGTGAATGAACAACTCACCCGCGCTTTGTGCCTCTTCTATAAAGGCGGCCCTCGTTGTGTGAGGTCCGGCATAGCTTATATATGGCAATGGCGCAGGCCTCGTTTGGCGAGGTATTGCTGATGATAATCTTCCGCTCGATAGAATGTCCCCGCAGGCTCAATCTGCGTGGCGACTGGACGCTTGTAGCGGCCCGACGCCTCTAGTGTCGCTTTCGAAGCGCGCGCAATCTGTTCCTGCTCGGGTGTGTGATAAAAAATCGCGCTGCGGTACTGCGTGCCATAGTCCGGACCCTGCCGGTTAACCTGAGTCGGATCGTGCGCGCCCCAGAACACGTCTAAGATCCGCTCGTACTTCACCTTCGCGGGATCGTACTCAACTTCAACCACTTCCGCATGACCTGTCCGGTCCGTGGAAACGTCTTTGTAAGTGGGATTTTCCATGTGGCCGCCCTCGTAGCCAACGGCTGCATCGACCACTCCATCCAACTCGCGAAAGGTCGCTTCCACACCCCAGAAACATCCCGCCCCAAATGTCGCTTTTTCAGTCATCTCTACTATTGTCCCGCTTCACATCGAATCTAATTCGCGCTAGGCCAGTAGCCGGCCTTCGCATAGACGCGAAGCCTTTTATCTTTGACCTCGACGCGGATCTCTCGGTACTTTCCATCGACGGAAGCGTTACTTGGCGAATAGGCGAAAACGTAGCGTTCTCGCTCGTCGTCGGAGGCGCGATGAAGGCCGGCCAGCAGATCGTTGTTCCCGTGGAAGTAGATGCCGCCGGTGGCCTCGGCGAGTTGTGCCATGGCGCTTCCGTTCTCCCATGCGATTACGTTGTCGTTGTGAATTAAACTGAACATCGCCGTTCCATTCTGATCGAGGGAATTCTGGGCGCTTTCCGATCCAGTCGCAGCTGCGTCGTACACGCCCCTGGAGTCCAGCGCGTCCACAATGATGTTGCTCTTTTGTGCCAGCCGTAGTAGCTCATCTAGTTCCGGCTGAGTGTCTCCCTCGTCAGTGCGCCATTCCGGGTCGTTGGGGAAATAGACGCTTGCAATCCCAAAGAGTTTTCGTCCAGGGACAAGGTTGAAACCGTCGGACACCAAAACAAGCGTGCGCTGAGTAGGCATGCCGGCCATGGCGGTAAGGATCGTTTTTTTAGCTCCTGCAGAAAAATCCGTGTAAGGACGGCGGTGCGCTCCTTGGATTAAAAAATAAATCTTTGAACCTGGCCCGAATGCAGCGTGTCAACACAAACCAAATACGTGCGAGAGGGTGAATCCGGCCCAACTCTGACACCGGGTGCAACTGCGGGATTCGCCGCCGCGGCCCTGCCCGGCACGGGTAATTTGGCCGTTTCCAACGAAGCATCGTAGGTTTTCCTGAATGCTACTACGCGCTGCGGTACTTCATCCTCAAGACGATAAAATCGGACTGTTCGAGCCCGAGACCGGGCGGCCCTTCTTATCCGTCACGATGGCAGGCGCCAGCACCTGTCTCGCGTTTTCCTTGATGGTGGGAACGGAATCCGGCGGCGGAGTGGAGCGAACTTGGCCTTCAGGCAGGGCCGCGGCCGATGTAAGTAGGTAAATGAAGAACGAGTAAAGCAGGAATTTAGCGGAAGCAGCCTGGGCGTGTACAAGAAACCAAACGCGGTCTGCTCGTCTGCAACGATATCGTTCGATGCAACGCATTCCCCTAGATTGTATATTGGCGGAAAGGTGTACCCGTGTTTGCATTTCATTCAATCGAGCGACTCCACGCGAACTGCGGCTCTCGCCAGGCATATCGAACCGCATCTAGACTAAGACGTTCCGCATCCTGTCCACCGAAGTTGATAGCGTTCTTTTGGCTGGCTGTGTATGTCGCATCGCAGCCACGGATGGCGTTGGCGCAAATGGACATGCCCGGCCCCATGATGGAAACGGCGGATGAGATGCCGCCCAGCGGTTTGCCAGTACCACAGAAAATGACCGGCATAGGAAACGCTCACATGCAGATCACCACAACGCCCGAAGCCCAAATGTGGTTCGACCAGGGATTGAACCTACTGCACGATTTTTGGGATTACGAGTCCGCTCGCGCATTTGAACAGAGCGTTCGGGTGGATCCAAAATGCGCTATGTGCTACTGGGGACTGTACAAGGCTGAGTCCTTCTATCACAGTACGGCTAAAGGCTATGCCGGCCAGGCACTGACCAGCGCCGTCAATCTCAAACGCAATGCAAGCAAGCGAGAACGCCTTTACATCGATGCGAGCGCCGCGTACCAAGACGCCCTGAAAAACACCAAGGCGGCCCCGATGTTTTCGAAGGAGTTGGAACTCTTGCGGAAGCTAAAAAGAAAATACCCGCGAGATACTCAGGCACGAATCTTCTTGGCGGAGAGTGTTGACCACAAGGAATGCCTGATGATCTTGCAGTCCGTTCTCAAAGAGAAACCAAACGATTCGGCCGCTAACCACTATTACATTCATGCTCTGGAGGCGAGCGATCACCCCGAGCAGGCCCTGCATAGCGCGGACATTCTCGCAAGCCTGGCCCCGGCCTCGGGACACATCGTCCATATGCCGGGCCACATTTACTACCGCATCGGCGATTACGCGCGGGCGGAACAAGCCTTTACTGCGTCTATGCGGGTCGATGAGAGATACATGCGGGAGCAGCACGTTCAGCCCGATAACGATTGGAACTACGTGCACAACCTGATGTATGCGATCGCGAACTTTATGGAGGAGGGCAAACTGAAGCGGGCGACCGAGCTATCGATGAAACTGACAGGGGCGCGCGGTGAACTGGAGTCCACGCTTTACATCTATTCCGCGCGAGACTCGATTTCGCGGCTCGATCCTCGCTTGCCGGTGGCGCTGCGAACGGCGGATTGGACGGAGATTATCGAACTATTGAAAGCGAGCGCGCCGCCCGCGCGGCGGCCCAATCTTGACTTCCTTGCCCGGCAACTTGCCGGCTTCGCCGCGGGAATGCGGGCCGTCGAAACCCATGATCTTTACAAGGCGGAAGAATCGTCGTCGCGATTCGATGCGGAGCTATGGCGGGTGTCTCAGGAATCGAAGGACTCGCCGGTAATGCAAAAAACGGTGGCGATAAGCAACGCTCTCCGGCGCGAGGCGCCGAAGCTGCAAGTGATGCCGGATGCGGTTCTGCAACCGCTTTTAAGGAACTTGTCGGTAATGTCGTTGGAATTGCGGGCCTCGATCTTCGTAGCTCAGCGAAAGACCGACGAGGCGAAAACCTTGTTCGCGGAGGCTGCGCGGGAGGAGAAATCTCTGGGGTATCATGAGCCGCCCAATTACATTCGACCGGTTGGCGAGACGGAAGGGGCCGCTATGATGGCTGTCGGTGATTGGACGAATGCCAGAGCGGCTTACGAGCAAGCGCTCCTGGAGCGGCCGCGATCCGGTCTCGTGCTCTACGGTATTGCCATGACCGGTGAGAAGGCTGGCAATCCCCAGGCTGCCGCCAAAGAATATGCGGACTTTCTCGCGGCCTGGAAGGACGCCGATCGCTCTCTCACTCAAGTGACGCACGCTCAGAAATATCTTGCCGAACATCGCTTTACCCCGGGGTCTGCCGCGGAATCATCGCAATCGCCAGCGCCCCTATCATCGCGATCCCAAACACAACCGCCATTGGCGCCAAATAATTACCGAAATGCTCACGCAGCGCCGAAACCATATAGGGACACCACGTCTGCCCAATCGTATTGACCGGCAGGATCACCGCCATCGCCCGTGCCAGCGTATTCACGCCGAATTGCTCCGCCGCCATCAACGGGATGAGGAAATAATCCGCTCCCATCGAAAATCCGAATACCACGCTGAAAACGTAAAGCGACCAGGGCCGCTCAGGCCCAACCGAAAGCAGTAGAAGAATCGTCAACGCGACCACGAAGTAAGTTGCCGTCATTACGGTCTTTTTCGAAAACAAGTCGGCGAGGTACCCGATGCCCAACCGTCCCACAATGCTCGACCACAGAATGAGGACCGACGCCGTTGTCCAGGCCGTATTCAGCGCGTACTGATCTTTGAACCCGGCGTCCCGAAACACGAACTTCATGTGCATGTTAATGGAGCCAATGGCGCCGATCGAACAAATGCTCCCCGCCAGCAGCAGCCAAAACGAGCCGCTGCGAAGTAAGTAAAGATAACTGTGCGGACTGCGCCCCGCCTCGTCTGAATTCTCCGCGGCTCCATCGGGAAACTGCCCAATATCGCCCGGCTTGTCTCGCAGCAGAAAAATCGCCAGAGGCCAAGTCAGAAACATCAGAGCCCCTAACACGAGCAGCGCCGTTTGAAAGCCGTACCGGTTCGTCACCCCGCGGACCAGGAAAGAACCAAGCCCGCCGAATAGACCGACCCCGACATACACAAATCCCATCGCCCGGCCGCGTAATCTCAAGAACCAATGCGATACCAGAATCTGGTGGGGGATCGGTCCCGAGAAAATATAACCCGCTGTGTACACGAAATAAATAACGAAGTACACCATCAGAGAGCCCCGCATAAACGCAAGCCCAAAAAGCGCTAAAGCCGTGAGCCCCGTTCCGACCACGATCAGCTTGCGTTGGCTGAAGCGTGGAATTAATAGCGGCCCAATCCATATCGTGAATAGAGCGGCTAAAGGAAAGCCCAGCGTGATTTGGCTTAGGTTCCAGTGAAACGATTTCTGGAAGTAGTCGTAGAAGAACGGAAGATTGTAGTACGGAATACCTACAGCAATCCCGAGTGTGACGAAGGCGGTGGTTACAACCGTCCAGCCATAAAAGCTTTGTTTGCGAGGGGGAGATGAGTCCTGGTACTCTGTCACTAACTCGTTATATCACTTACACTTGAAATATCTTTATACGTAAACTCCCCAGTCTTGGTGAAACCAGATAGTCACAGTCTGAAACGTGTCGCATCTAATCAGGCGTAAGGACTCTCCAAAGGCACGTAGCCAGGGCGAGGTAAACGAATAAGAAAGAGGAGGAATCATGAAGTACTTACCAGGACACGGCCATTTGAAGACCCATCTGAAAACATGGGTCGCAGTTTCGGCCCAAACAATTTTGACAGCGTCCGTCATGCTGGCGGTCACCCCAACTAATTCGAAGACGTTCAACTCGGGCGAGAAGGCGGAAATCAAAGGCGTCATCATCTCTCACGAGGGCGACACAATGAAGGTTCGCGGCGACGATGACACGATCGATACCATCGACCTCACCAACACGACCAAGATCCAGTTGAAGCATGGGATTTTCGGTTCTAAGAGCACAATGGAAACATCCGCTCTCGTGCCCGGTCTTCACATTGAGGCCAAAGGCAAAGGGAGCGACAAAGGCGACCTGGTCGCTGAAAGAGTAATCTTCGACCCGAACTCCATGCGCGCTTCCAGACAGATAGACGCGCGTGTCTCGCCGCTTGAAGCGAGAACAGGCAGCGTGGAAAATAAAGAGGGCCAGTTAGAAAGCCGCGCCGGTACGCTTGAAAATAGAGCGGGCCAGATCGAGGGCCGTCAGGGCGAACTGGAAAACACTGAAAAGCAAACTCAGTCTCAAGTGGGACAGGTCAAGACGGAAGCCGACCAGGCCAATCAAGGCGTGAACAGCGTAAACAGCCGGGTAACGAGTCTCGACAACTACGACCCGAAAGAGAGTGCGATCGTTTACTTCAAGATCAATAGCGCAACGCTCACTCCTCAGGCCAAAAAAGATTTGGATGACATAGCGCAGAAGGCCAAAGGCGAAAAGGGCTATACGATCGAGGTGGCGGGATTTGCGGATACAACCGGCAACGCCGCTATCAACCAAGCCTTGAGCCAGCGCCGCGCCGACGCGGTTATCCACTATTTGGAAGAGAACGGCGATATCCCGATTCATCGCATCCTCGCACCGGCCGGTCTCGGCACCTCTCATGAAGCCGCCGACAATCACACCAGCGCTGGGCGGAAACTCAACCGCAGAGTAGAGGTGAAGATCCTAGTCAATCAAGGGCTGGTGGGTGCTTCGAGCGCGCAGAACGAAGGCGCGCCGGCTTCATCAACGACTCCAAACGCTCCATCGTCCACCAATCCACCGCAGCCGCAATAAACTGCTCCTAACACGGGCCGGACAGTCTCTCGTCCGGCCTTTTTCTATTTCACCTCAGCGCGGAACAGCAGCGGCGCGAAGGCGATCAAATTCCGTCTCCAAACCATCCAGCTGTGCATCCCGGGCGTCTCGATTGGAGTCACCTGAACGCCTTTGCTCTTCAGCCACGAAATCAGTTCGCGGTTATGCATAATTAAACGGTCATCCGTTCCACACGCGATCCACAGCAGATGCAATTTTGCGTTCGCGGAAGCATCCATTTTCGGGAACGCTTTGCCGTAATCGGAGCCAAGGCC
>JALYVD010000216.1 GCA_030853405.1 Acidobacteriota bacterium
GCGATTCGAGCGCAGGATCAGCCCGCAGCAAACGAACAGATTCTGCTTTCAATCAATTATCGGAGGGCTTTGCTTTGAACCACCTCACCGGGCACTCAACTCAAAAGTTGTTTTGGACAAGAGTGCCTGTCCATAGCTTCCATAAACTCCAGTATGCCCCGTCGTTATCGTGATGGAAGGGATTTTACGGCAAAGTATAGCGGAGGTCTACCCAGTACATATTTGTGTGGGTGTCCTTTGGAACTCCTGTCGTAATCGACCAGGGATTTCGGCTGAGATAGGAATACTGCGTTATCAAAGAGAGAGCACCGTAACTGGGGGTTTTCCAGAAGGTCTGGACAACCCCGAACGTCCCCTCCTGAATCGCTCTGTTGTCGTTGATACCCGAGTTAGTGAAACCATATCCGATCAGAGCAGGGGTCTTGCCGGTTGTGTCGATCCCTACATCCCTCTTGATATACACAGCCCCGTAATAACCGTAGAGCAGTGTGTCTTTGTGCACTGTCCATTCGAAACCATCGACAGTCGAGTAGGTATGGATGGGAGAGATGCTGCCGTCGGCCCGGACCATAAAATCGGGCGCCAGTCCAAAGACGTACCGGCCGTTTCCCGAACCGAAAAATGTGTTGGCAAGCAAACGAAAGCCCTTGACGAGTTCTAAGTTGGCGTTGACTTCGCCCGCGCCGGCAGTAGCGGTATGCGTGGTGAATGGACTCGTTCGGCCGACGATCTTAAAGCTCCGAACCATACCTCCGGCTTCCACGTGCATGATCTTTTCGCCGGCGCGACCGTCATATGCGCCTTTGAAGATGATGTCCGGATGCAGGTTTGCGGCGGAAAAGCTGTTCGATCCGTTGTTGGCCTGACTACCCGCAATGGAACTGTAAGCCGAAGGAAGAGTGACGGCGGAAGCGTTGACGCCGCCCGATCCTTCCAGGTACTGTTGTGGATTTTCCAGAGAAACGCCGAGCGCCAGGTTGTCGGATGGATGCGCGACAAAACGGAACTGCGTCTGGCGCGACCAAACCAGACCCGCCTGGTAATTCGTGTCCATGTTCTGCGTATTGAAAATGTCACTCGGCAAGGGAGACAAGCCCTTGCGATTCGGAGTTGCAAAACTCCAGTCTTGTCCCGCCAGAATCTCAAATCCGTTCTTCCTCACGTCCACAAATACGTTTCGCATGCGGAAGGTGTCGGAGTTGCTTGTTACAAAGACATTGGGGGGCTGGTTGCCCAGAAAATCCGCCTCGAAGTAGCCGAGAACCTTCGATCCCAGGACCGACGAATCCACACGGAATCCGATGCGAGAGTTCTGGGTGCTGAAGTTCGCTTCCGCCAAGTGGTCGCTGGCCGAATTGTTGTACGGAATGCCGCCGAAATTCGTTCCAATACCGCTTCCCACATTCGAGGAGCGTCCATAAAAGGTTGCGTCCACAAACCCTAACGGGGCGAAACTTGTGTTCCCAATTTTGATAGCGAGCGGCGATGGCGATTCCGTCTCGGCCTTCTGCAGGAAAACATGCGGACGAGCGACATCGACCACCGGCATAACCTGCGCCGAAACACCGCCGGTCGCGGCAGTGGCGGGCTGTGGGCCAGATTGTTTGAGAGCCCTGTCCAACATGCTGCGCTGTTCTTCAACCGATTGTTGCAGCTTCTCGATCTCTTCTTCCTGCCTGGCAATCCGATCCCGAAGCTGTTTCAAATCATCAAGGCTCGCCGCCTTCACCGTCGTTGCATCGTTCGGGGCAGAGATCGCCGTGCTGGGTGCCTGGGCCCACAACTGCATCGACAGAACAGAGAGACAAAGCGCGCTCAGAGTCCTAGCTGTTTTCATAAACTCCTTTAGATTGGATTTGGCCCAGACACACCGCCGCACTCTCACGGAAGCGCGGACCTCTGAAGCCTTCCCGAAGTTACCGGAGTTCTGTTACAGCCGGATTAATGTTTTATTACAGATGTGATCTCGATACCAGTACCGTCGCCGGCACGCCGGTCAGAAGTAAAACTTCAATCCAAGCACTAAACGGCGGGCCAGAGCCGCTGTGGTGAAATACCCGTAGTTGGTGTTGGTCTGAACGTTGTTTTGGTTGAACTTCGCACCGGTGTCTATCCCGGTGAACTGAGTGTGGTTGAAAGTGTTATACGTTTCGAACCGGAATTGCATGCGCCTCGCTTCATTGGAGCCGAGCCTGAAGTTCTTGAACAGTGAAATGTCCCAGTTATCCAAGCCGGGTCCGTAAATGGGAGCCTTTGAGGCGTTTCCAATACCGTCAACCGAATAGCCCGGAAGCGGCGCCTTTACTGCATTGACGTTAAACCATTGACCGGCGGGAGCCTTAGAATTGGGATCGGCGACCAGCACCGAGCGGCTATCTAAGCCATTGCCCGTTCCGCCAGTTAGATCGGCGGAATAAGTCAGCGCGTAATTCAGCGCTAGCGGTGCACCCGTCTGGAAGTTAGTGACTCCGGAGAGTTCCCATCCATCAAGGCCAATACGAGTAAACGCATTATTCCAATACTTACTCACCGCGAGCAGATTGTAAGTATAGTCGATCGTCATGACATGGGTACGGTCGAAGCCGGACGGCCCATAATTACGGCTGCGATAGTTTAACACCGGGTTCACTGCGCTGCCATTCGAATCCACAAGATCGAGGGCCTTGGACCAGGAGTAACTCAGGTGAAAAGTCAGATTGCGTGAAAAGCGCTTAGTTGCTTGGACTTGTAGCGCATTGTAATTCCCGATACCCGCAAATTCGAGATAATTGATGTCCGTATAGCCGGTTAACGGCCGTAGTAGGTTGGAATTGACCGGCTTGCCGGGAACGGTTGGGTCCCGACTCGAGGCCAGAAAATTTGTGCCATAGGGCACCGCGTTGAGATTGCGCGTGTCTAAGAGGTGCTTTTGCGAATTCCCGCTGTATGCGACGTCCAGCAAGACGCCGTATCCCATATCCTGTTGGATTCCAAAACTCCAGTTGTAAACCGCCGGAGGTTCGAAGTCACGTTGCACTGCGGTCACGGAGGTTGGGCTGAGGCTTAGAGGCGTGGAGAGCAGGTTGTTAATCGTCGTATAGTTTGCCGAAGCCGTTATCACTAAGGGGGGCGACTGGACAAGCTGCAAAATCTGATCGTCGTTGAAACGGTCGTAGAAAATCCCAAAGCCGGTTCGTAGCGCCGTCTTCCCGTTCCCGAACACATCCCACGCCAAACCAATGCGAGGCGCCGGTTGAATGCCCGGCGTGTTCAGGATGCTCTCCTTGTGTTCGGTCATGCCCTGAAACGGCGTACCCGCTCCCGGCGAGAAGGTGCCGATTTTCACACTTGGAAGAAGCTGGCCAGTAACAGGATCGCGGCCGACCCGCTGGCCGTTGGCGGGGTTGATGTAGGGCTGAATGAGTGGCGGCTGCTCACTGGCGTTGTAAGCGGAGAGATCGAAAGCCGCCAGAGTGTCTCCCGCGCTAATCGTAGGCTGCGTGAAATAGAAACGGACGCCGGCGTCAATCGTCAACCTCTTGGTTGCCTTCCACGTATCCTGGCCGTACCACTCGACATTTATGTAGCGTCCATGCGCGGCCGGGTGCTTATTAGACTCGGTATAACTGTCCACTACGCCTAGAAGAGCGTTCGAATAGGAGTACCCGGTATCCAGGGGGTTGGTGGCGTCGCGGTCGAATGCGAAACTTCCGTTGAAATAGGTCTGGCGAGCGGCGTTGCGGGTCCCACGCTCCACAAACACGCCGAACTTCAAACTGTGCTGTCCAACGATGTCCGAAAAATTGTCCGAATAGTCCCAGATGTTGTTAGTGCCGAAGAATGGGAAGCGCTGCTCAATGTTCAATGCGCCGACGTTGGGAATACCCCCGTTGAAGGACGCGTTCGGAATTAAACCATACGGGTTGTTCTGCGGATAAAACTGCGGAATAGTAAGTCCGAGCTTGGCGCGGCTGTTCTGATCGATAGCAGCCGGCGTGAGCGGCCCAACCGTTTGATCCGCACGGTTGACGCCAAATGTGAATTCGTTCACCATTGTTGGTCCGAACGTATGGAGCAACGTCGAAACGAGGCCCGCGCTGTGTATCTGATAAGTAATTGGAAGTTGTGGCCAACTACCACT
>JALYVD010000383.1 GCA_030853405.1 Acidobacteriota bacterium
GCGTACTGCATCCCTATCCCGCTGACCGCTTTGACGCTACTCATCCAAGATAAGAGCCGTATGCGGGAATTCCGCTCGTACGGATCTGTGCGGGGGGTGTCGGGTAACCGGCCTCCCTACCGCGACAATTGGGTTTGGGGTGGTTGGGACTCCCCCAAGAGCGTTATCTCTGGCCGAGCGCAAACCGCAAACGTCTTGACACGATTGTCGAGACGGCAGCCAGGAATGGCGGCGCCACAAAGGGGATTTTTGTGGGGCAGACGTCCGCGTCTGCCGCGCCGAGAATCATTTGGGCGCTTACCACTTTATCCATATGCCCTTCTCTCGCCGCCGCTTGCCCCATTCTTACCCAGAGGGCAAATGGCTCTTTGTGACTTGGCATTTGCATGGCAGTCTTCCGCACGGCAGATATCCACCGCTGCATAAAGCCTCGGCTGGCAAGGCCTTCGTTTGGATGGATCAGTATCTGGATCGGGCCTCCAGCGGACCGCTCTTTCTCAAGCAGCCGGAACTCGCAAAGCTAGTCGTCGAATGTCTGCGCAAAGGCGTTGCTTTGGGTCACTATGAGTTGGGAGCTTTCGTGGTAATGGCTAATCACGTTCACGCGCTCCTGCTGCCTCGGATCCCGCCCAGCCGTCTGCTGCAATCATTGAAGGGTTTCAGCGCTCGGGAGGCAAACCGAAGGCTAGGCCGTACGGGGGAGCCATTTTGGCAGGCCGAATCTTACGACCGCTGGGTTCGCGACGAAGAAGAATATGGGCGCATTGCGGCGTACATCGAAAACAATCCTAGGAAGGTGGGCTTAGTCGAACGCGCGGAGGACTATCTCTGGTCGAGCGCAAACCCGCAAACGTCTCGACACGATTGTCGAGACGGCAGCCAGGATCGGCCGCGCCACAAACCGGTGCAGTCGGCAACAGGAGCCTTTAAGGCTTAAGTTAGCGCTTATGGGGGGAACCGCTTGCTTGCGCGCTCAGACCGCCAAACGCCGCTGATCTGAAAAGCGCACGAGGAGCGTTCGAGAGCGGTTGAACCGATACTCAGCGGTGCGTGTGGCCATCCGTGTCGGCTTCCCGCAGCGGGGCAAGAGGGTCAACGTGAATCTTATCGGGATTGTTCACTGAGTAAATCGCCGTGATGCGATCGTCTTCGATTGAAACGGACACAACAGAGACGAGTTGCCCGTCGCGAAAGGTCAGCATACCCGGGCCGGAATTTACAGGAGCTGAACGTATTTCGAACACGTTGTTAGTTTTGCGCAATCCAAGAAAAAACCGCGTGATACGGTCGGCCCCATACACGGGATTAAGGATCGAAGGCACTTTGCCGCCGCCGTCCGCTACTAACACCGCGTCGTGTGCAATGATCCCGAGTAGCTCCTTCTCATCGCCAGTTGCCAGTGCGTTGATGAAGCGAGTCACAATGGACTCCGCGATCGTCCCAGGGACAGGAGGGGCTTGCTTCGCGCGGTCGAGTGCGGCGCGGGCACGGACCATTAACTGGCGGCAGGCGGCTTCCGATTTGCCAGCGATTTCGGCGATCGATTGATAGGGGTGTTCGAAGACTTCGCGTAGGACGAAGACGACGCGCTGTTCCGGCTCCAGTTTTTCGAGAAGGTACAAAAGACCGACAGACAGGCGCGACCGCGTGATGGCGTCCTGTTCTGGAGTAGGGGCTCCGAAGACAGGTTCCGGAAGCCATTCGCCCGGATAGACCTCGCGCCGATGTTGGGCGGAACGAAGTTTATCGATGGACAGGCGGGTCACAACCGTGGTTAGCCAAGCCCCTATATTCTGAATAGATGCGGGGTCCGACTGCTCCAAACGCAGAAGAGCCTCCTGAACAATATCCTCGGCGTCAACCACGCTTCCGAGATAGCCGTAGGCGAGAGACACAAGGCGCTTGCGTTCGGAAGGTGAAGTAGCGTCGGGACGTATCTCGTCCGGTTCCTGAAAATTGGTAGAGATCAATAAATCCAGCGTACAAAATGGCGGCGGAAAACATTAGACCACTGCGCTGACAAGACGTATGCCGGTTAACGGTTCTTCTTGCGCGAGATCCACTATCTGATTAAAGCCGAGTCCACGGAGCAATGCCGCCAGGGCTCGCGGTTGGATCAGATATTTGACGCTACCGGGCAATGATATGCGGCTTGCCAGCGCGTCAAGAGCGGTGTGAGCCAGAGACTCAATAGACGTGCGCTCCACTGCGTAGTCAAACACCACCGCACTTCCTTTAGGCAACGAGGCGATAAAGGCAAGACCGGCAATTACGGCGTCAACAGTGCGGAAACCTGCACCTCCGATCCAGACGAACAGACTTGCTTTCAGTTTGTCGAAATCCGATTTTTCAAGCGCCGCCGCAAGCGCCTCCGATGCGAACCGCTCCGGGGCAAACACCTGCAGGGTTTGGTCTGGAGAGCCTTCGAAAGCATCGGGCGACGGCGACCGCGAACCTAATACTACGCACTGGCGTACGCCCCTGGCCGCGGCAGCGGCTACCTCGGTTTTGATGAAGTCGATGGAACTCATGCCTGCGCCCCCACTTCCGTGTTTGGCGCTTCTGCGTTTTGGCGGCGGCCACAACCACGGCGCATTCCTTGCTTGAACTTCTCGCGCTCTTCCGGCGTCATCGTTTCCCAGCGTTCCATCATGCGCCGACGCCAATGCGGACCACCCCCGGTATGTGGGCGGAAACCTCCGAACAAAATCTTGCTGAGCACCAGAAGCCCCAGCGCTTGCCAGAAGCTGATCGCTCGAACGGCAAAGATGCCCGGCATTAAAACGTTCCACAGACTCATCACAACGAAACTGGCGACCGCCGCAACCACGGCCGCGAACAAGGCGATCTTCAACATTTTCAAAAGACAATATTTTTTCATGCCGTACTCCTCAATCATTCCCAAACTCTTTATAGATGGCTTGCAATCGACGCCGCAACCGCAGAACGGCGTAGCGCTTCCGGGACAGCAACGTGTTGACGCTTAGGCCCATCGCCTCACTCAGCTCCCTGAAGGTTCGGCCTTCGATTTCGTGCGCGACAAATACATCGCGCTGTTCTTCCGGCAATTCTTCGAGCGCGGCATCGAGTTCTTCCAACAACACGCTCCGTGCGTAAGCGGCTTCCGGCCCCGCATCCGGCGATGGAAGCAAGTCTTCCCATTCGCGCGCCTCGCCACCCTCAGCCGTGAACATGGAATCGTTCCCTAAGATGGCCGGACGCTTACTCCGGAACAGGTCGATGATTCTATTGCGCGCCACGCGAAACAGCCAAGCGCCCACTTGCTCCACTGGTTTCATCAGCCGGTAAGCATCTACAAGTTCGTAGAAAACTTCCTGGAAAATGTCTTCGGCATCACCATCGTCGGGGACCCGCCTGCGAATAAATTGCCGCAGCCGAGCCTGTTCCCGCGCAATAGTTTCAGAGATGCGCCGGTTCTGTTCGCTGGTCACTCCGTCGGGGCTCAGCACGTCTTCCATCCACCCATGTAGACGGACGGGCGGCTGAAATATTGTGGGAACGGAGAAAATACTTAGAAACTGACATGATGGGAGCGATGGATATCGCGGGCTGGGAGGAACGCTATCGCTCGGGCGGCAGCGGAGGGGATTCGCCCACGACACTGCTCGTCGAGATCGCGGAGAAACTCGCTCCAGGGACTGCCATCGATCTAGCGTGCGGAGCTGGCCGCAATGCTCTTTACTTAGCGGAGCAAGGCTGGACGGTAACGGCCGTGGACGGGTCGGAAAGAGCGATCGAGCTGTTACAGCTACGCTTCGCGGCGCGTGGTCTTCAGGTGGATACGAAGGTGGCCGACCTGACAAGCCCAACGTTCAGAATGCCGCCGGACGCGTATGACCTTATCTTGATTGCTTTCTATCTGCAACGCGATCTGTTTGCCAAAGTAAAGGCGGCCGTACGGCCGGGTGGCGTGGTTGTGGCGATCGCGCATACGCCGGAACCGGGCGAGAAATGGAGCGAGAAGCGGGCAGGGCCTGGTGAGTTGCGGGAGTTCTTCAACGGCTGGGAACTTCTATGGGAATACGAAGGGCCGTCGCGCGATCCAGCGCATCGCCGACCGGTTGCCGAGATCGCCGCGCGTCGGCTTGTGTAGCACGTGCTCTGAAGTGCGGAAAAACTCTGGGGCAGGCAACCTTTCCGCTCCAACTCCCCAGCATGTCCCTGTCAATAGAACACTTCTATTTGGCACGAATAGGACATTATCATTTGGCGGCGACAGCGACCAGCAGCCTTGACACAGCTTCTCACGGGGCTATACACTGCAGGTCGAGGTTTCCGCCGCTATGAACGAATTTTCAGACCAGCTT
The DNA here is from genome assembly GCA_030853405.1 of Acidobacteriota bacterium. GTDB lineage: Bacteria > Acidobacteriota > Terriglobia > Bryobacterales > Bryobacteraceae > Bog-105. The sequence continues at coordinate 4,329 of JALYVD010000383.1, forward strand.
GCAGTGCATCGCAATCGGCTCAACGACGAAGTAGCGCGCGGGGCAGAACATGTCGAAAACAACTGGCTGACCGTCAGTGGGCTGATCGAAAGCTGGTGGACGATCTTCGAAAAGTGGGAGGAAAAGGACACGTTCAACGATGCATT
>JALYVD010000217.1 GCA_030853405.1 Acidobacteriota bacterium
AATAGGATTTTTCCTGAGAATATTCGGCTCCGTCGCACACTTAACCGGTATGGGCGAATCCTCGGCTAGATACTCGCGCCACGAATTGACATCTGCGATATTCAACTGGCCAAACATGGCATCACCCCGAAATCACAGACATTCCGTTATCGTGTGCCGCACGCCGCGGGAATTACCGGCCACTGGTCGTAATCAAAGTAACCATATGCTCTCGGACAGTTAGTTCGATCTGCATTCTCACAAAAAGGAATCAAGATGCGAATGAAATTTGGGGCAGTTCTCACTGCTCTCACCATAGTGGCGCTAACGGCAGTCTCGTCGTTTGCGGGCGCAATCAATCTCGGAATCTCTGGTGATGCCAGGGTTGGACAGGACTACATCGACTTCGGCGTCTTTCCGTTCGGTGGTCCCTACTCACCGGCCCCCGGACTTGGCGTCTTCGAAGTAACATGGCCTGTAACTGGCTTTTTCGCGGCCAATGGCGTGACGGCTGGACAATATGGATCGATCCAAAGTTTCGATTCGACACTGGAACGCGCGGGGATGCCCATTTCGCCCGCAGTCGAATTTATGACGTTCGACAACGGGGGATCCAACCTGGAAATATTCTTGACGGAGATCTATCAAGGAAACCTTCCCGTTCCTCCGCCATCGCCCTTCATCTTGTCTGATACTCAGACAGGAGCAACCGCCGACTTCGACGTCTCCGGATATGTTTTGAACGTCAACGATAACAGCCAAACCTCTTTCGACGCATATTCTCTACAACTTTCAGCGGCATCACGGCGAGTCAGCTTGTTGGTTCACTGCCGGTGGATACAGCTTTCTCTGCAACGCTTACGGTGACGCCTACGCCCGAACCAGCCTCATTCCTTTTATTCGGCCTCGGCCTTCTCGGCACCGGCGTTTTCGGTCGCAGAAAGCTCGGCAAAGGCTAGCTCAGACCGCACAAAAACTTCAGCCATGAATCGCGGGCCATTCGCGATTCATGGCTGAAACGCAGCCGACAGAATACTTTTCAGTTCACCACTGAACGTGGTCGAACAAAGCCCGAAGCCGTTTCCCCTTTTCCGGATTTACCATCTCGACAAACCCGACTCGCCCTTCGACGTGAGACCGAAAGGATACGTGGGAGTCGCGGTTTTGGCTCTCTGGACCGAACCGGATGCAGTTGGTGAGTATCGCTTTAAGCCGATCAAAATCCGGCCGCATGACGTTCACGCGCCGATTAATCACGAGGCCCGCTAAGTGTTGGCGGACGCCCTGACGCATGACACGCGTTTTCCGATGGTGCACGCAGAAACCTTCTTCGGAAAGAATAGCTGCGGCGTGTGTGGAGAACCGGTCGATTCGTCTTTCAAAGTCCTCGCCGCCGAAAAATGCAAGGTCGTCGGCGTAGCGCGTGTACTCGGCATTCGCCGCGTGCGCTAACCCGGACAGCCTGCAATCGACCCGATAGGAACAAGCATTAGCGAGCGATGGTGAAGTCGGCGCTCCTTGGGGTAGATGCACACGCCTATACAACTCCCGCGCTTCATGCAATTGCACGGCGCTCACCTCTGAACTACTTTGCTTCCACACGTCCGGGGGCGCGGCGTTCGTGCAAACGCCCCCAGAGCCAAGGGCGACCGAGGGTCTCATTGGCGCGAGCGACGATTTGCTGGAACTCGCGCTCTCCGGCTAGAAAAGACCGGGCCAAGAAACTCAGGAGCGAAGAGTTCGGCATCTGTTAAGACGGTGGAATGCTCCAACGAGTCTGACTCTGCGTGAGGGTTTCTGCGTACCGCGCAGTGCTCCTCACGCGACGAAATCTCAGTTATTCACGTTTCTCAAGGGTATCCCCAGAGAGGCCAAACCGAACCACGCGGCTCGATCCGGACCGAGCTTGGAAACACTCCACCGCGATGGCTATGATAACAGCGTTTCCACGATTGTTAGTGAATGAGCGCGTTCATTCCATTCGAGCTAGAAGCCGGTAATGCCCTTATGCTTGAGGAACTCGTGTACGTGCAACACCACTCTCCCAACATTCGGATTGAGCGTCTTCTTCTCGGGATTGCTTGTGTATTTGGCATGCTTGCGAAGCAGGCTGGCGTTCACGTTCATGATACTTTTAGGGATGGTTTGATCTTTGTTGGTGCCGGTCATGAAGTCAGCCGCCGACAGAGTGGAAGTACCTTTCTGCCCTTCAAGGTAGGCGGCGTAATCGGTGTAGATCAACTGGTAAGCATTGGGACCGGAAGTCTCCTCGCGAGCGTAGACCTTAATGGCTTTTGGCCCTTCCCGCTTCTTTTCTTCGGTGGGATTGGTAACAGGTCGCACGACTTGACTCTTCTTGTCTGTCCGGTAGCTGATTTCCTGCCAGTGGCTCAGCAGCCGTTCCTGCTTCGACGTGCTGAGTTTGGTACCTCCGGCAAGTTGCGCCGGATCTACCATGCCGTAATAGACCAGGAATTTCGTTGTGTCGGCAGCCGATTCCCAGACCATACCCGCGCACATTTCGCAGGGTTCCAAGGTGGAGTAGAGCCGCGAATTAGCCGGGAATCCCGCATAGCCGTCCTTGTTGTATTTGTAGTAGCTTTGCAGGCAGTTCACCTCCGCGTGAAACGTACCGTTGTCCCGGTTGGTATTGACGCCGCATCCGATGATCTTCCCGTCGGGGCTGACTAGGACGACACCAATATTTTTGCCGCCAGGAACGGATGATGCGCCAAATTTCCGTGAAGAAACCAGCGCGTAAGCAGCCATCATGTAGATGCGGTGAATCGTGTGAAACCCGGTGTGATCCTCAGTCCGAAGGTCGTTGGTCACATCCACGTTTGGCGATGCGACATCGGGAACTTTAAACCAATGCAAGATCTTTGTCGCGTTCCTCCCAAACACCCTCATGGGCCTCCGTAATTTTTGTCACGAGCGTGTGAGCGACGGTAGGCGCCGTCTTGCCGGGAAGCGCAACCGGAGTGGTGCCCGCGGTAAGTGCAAACGATAGATCGAGGTCTGCAAGCCCTGCCATTCCCAGGCACATTTCCGTTGAGCCCGCGGTGGATACCATTCGTTTAGCAAACTTCCACTTTTTATTCTTGCCGATTTGGATCAGCTTCACCGCCGCCGAATACGGCTCTTTGACGCGCGGCGCACGCTTGGCGTAATAGATCGCGCCAGCGGATTGCGCGTCTTCAGCCACCGCGATGTCCTGGCCCCCGCTGCCCGCTTTAAGACCGTGTGCAATATCGCTTAACTGTTGAACATTGAACATAGCGTCTCTCCCATTCCGAAGTACTTACGGCGATTCAACAAATTCCGGCCCGAAGCGGACCGTGTTCTCGCGGGCGTAAAGAACTCTGGTATTCAAGACCTTCCCGTCGATGCGACCTACCCGGCACGCTCTTAGCTCGTTCCCAGCCGCGCGCCTCGTGGCGTAAGTCGCGTCCTCCCAGGGACAAATTCAGTGGCCTGGGAGTGACGTCCGAAGTCATCGCCGATATCCTATCACCGGGCGACAACGTCGCGAGTACCAGAAAAACTGCGCCGCAAGATCAGCCGCATATTGTGAATATTTTGAATTCTTGTTTATTCAAAATAGTTTCTAAACGACCTTTGGGCGAAACGCGTCTATCTACGCCGCCTGCCCCGCAAGAAACTCCAGCATCAAACCCGAGCAGATCTCCGGCTGATCCGTGGTCATAACGTGCCCGGCATTCTTCACTAACTCGAAGCGGGCATTCGGAATACGCTGCGCGACCACTTTCCCGTTCTCCGCAGGTACAAGCCGGTCCTGATCACCATGGACGACGAGCGTAGGCACTTGAATCCGGGGCAGACGGCGGTAGGCGCTCCACATCAGGATCCCGGCAAACTGGTTTAAGAAACCCTTATTGCTCCACTCGCAGCCGCAACGGATGTGAAGATCTTCTTCAATTCGGTCTTGCGGAGTAGTATCCGCGTAAAGCAGCTTAACAATCGACCGTTCCCGATCGAGCCGGGTGGGAGCGCCGCGGCGGGGCACGGCGCTGAAATCTGGCCACCGGCCGAACAATCCACTGTGAGTTGTGCAGCCTAGCAACAAGCTACGCACCAAATCCGGTTTTTTCAAAGCGAGTTCCTGCGCGATCATACCGCCCATTGAAGCGCCGATCACGTGAGCCGCGGATTCTCCAGCCGCCTCCAGCACTGCACCGGCGTCCCGCGCCATTTTTGGAATCGAATAGGGACCCGGCGGCACGCTGCTCCGTCCCATCCCCCGGTTATCGAAAAGGATTACCCGGTGCCTGCCAGCCAGCGCGGGCAAAATCCGGAACCACATCTCATGGGTGAAACTCAGGCCAATAATAAGAAGGATAGGGCTTCCGCTGCCGTGCGCCTCCCAGTAAAGCCGGGCGCCTTCATTTATTACATAGGGCACTGCGCTCCGATGACGTTAAATCCGGCTGAAATGTGTCTCGCCGGACGTGGAGCCCCAACATATAGGGGCTCCACCGAGTTGCCCCACTGCCAACAGTAGAGCGCTTCCTTTACATGGGTCGCAGGTGGTTGTAGTATGGAAGCACCCCCGAGAAATTTATAAATTGAGGATTCTTCGTTTTGCTGAAGCTTAAGCGTGTCGAGATCCAGGGTTTTAAATCCTTTTACGACCGGACGGAGATGAAGTTCAACGGCAGCGGAATCGCCGCCGTGGTGGGCCCAAACGGTTGCGGCAAATCCAACCTCAGCGACGCCATCAGTTGGGTGCTGGGCGAACAGTCGGCTAAGAGCCTGCGCGGAGCCCGGATGGAAGACGTGATCTTCGCCGGAACCCGCGATAAGAAAGCTTTAAGCATGGCGTCCGTGACTATGACGTTGGTTCCCGACGGCACGGCTCTGGCGCCGATCAATCTGGGAATTTCCGAAGGTGAGGCTTCGCCCGAAATAGCCGGGATTTCGGACCCCGGCGCTCCAGTCGTCGAGATCGTCGAAACGGCTCCCCCGGAAGCAAACGAACGTCAAAACGGCGTCCTCAAGACCGAGGTCGTCAAAGCCGCTGAAAAACGCGGCGAGGTCACCATCACCCGGCGGCTCTACCGGTCGGGGGAAAGCGAATACCTCATAAATGGCCGGCTGGCCCGGTTGCGCGATATTCAAGATTTATTTCTCGGAACCGGCTTAGGTCCCGAAAGCTACGCCATTATTGAGCAGGGCCGAATTGGTCAGATCCTCAGCAATAAGCCGCAGGATCGGCGCAACGTTATCGAAGAGGCAGCCGGGATCACCAGGTTCAAGACCCGGAAGCGGCTGGCGGAAGCAAAGCTGGAAAGTGCCAAGCAGAATTTGTCGCGCGTATTCGACATTCTGGAGGAGGTGAACCGGCAGGTCAATTCCCTCAAGCGGCAAGCGGCTAAAACCAAACGCTACTCAGAGCTGAAAGCCGAGGCTACTGGCTACTTGCGCGACATTCTGGCGGCGAAGTTCAGAATGTTAGAGCGCGAGACAGCCAAGCTGGTGATCGATCTCAATCTCGCCTCGACTGAACTGCAAACGGCCCAGGCTGCCATTACCGAGCACGAAAAAGATCAGATGGCCCTGGTTGACGCTTCCTACGCAACGGAGCAGGAACTGACGTCGGCGCGTAAGGCGCTCGCGGACCTTCAACTTGAGGCGGAGCGGGCGCGCGGGAAAGTCGAATACCAAGCTAAGCAAATTCAACAGATTGAGCAACGGCTGAGTACCGGCGCGCAGGAAGATGGCACGTTGGCAAAACAGCAGGGCGAACGGGCTGCCGAACTCGAACAGCAGACAGCGGCGTTGCGGGCGATTGACGAACAGTTGGCCGAGGCGCGCGATCAATTGCAGGCGAAAGCAGCCGACCGGCAGCAGGCTCAGAACCGGTTGACGGAACAAGAGCGGAGTCTCGAAGCTTCAAGGCAGCGGGTCTTGAAACTCCTGGGTGAATCGTCCGGACTGAAGAATCGAATCACGCAAGTAGAAGCGCAGTTGTCGTCGGCTGATCGGGATACGGCCCGGGCGCGTGCGGAGGAGCAGCAGTCGGAAGCCGATCTGGGCCGCATTCAGCAGATCAGGACACAACTCTCGGAGAAGTTGGCGTCACGCCAGACCGAACTGATCTCCGTCACCGATCAGCGCAAAGAAGTCGAGTTGCAACTGCAGCAGAACCGTTTGCATTTGGGCGAAGTGCGGCAGAACGCGGATCGCCTGCGCAGCGAATTTTCGAGAGTGAAGGCGCGCCGGGATTCACTCGAAGAAGTAATTCAACATCGCAGCTACACAACTGAAACAGTTAAGCGGCTGTTTACCGCCGTGGAGCGAGGCAAGGCTCAGGATCTAAAGCCTGTAGGCGTGCTGGCGGACTTTCTGGAAGTAGATCCGCAAATCGAGAAGGCTACGGAAGAGTTTCTGCACGACGAACTCGAATATGTCGTGGTGCGGGATTGGGCCGACGCGGAGCGCGGCATCGAACTGATGCGAGGCGAGTTGAACGGGCGTGCGACGTTTTTGGTAGAAGCAGCGAGCGAGCTGGCGGCGGAAACCGCTCAACTTCCCGCCCCTGCCGTCGAGCCGGGCTCGCTGATGAAGCTGACGGATTCGCTGCGATTTACGAACGGCCTGACGAATCTGCCGCTGCATTTGTTGCCCCGCATCGCCAATTGTTATGTCGTGGCAGACCGCAGTCTTGCCCAAAAATTGGCCCCAGACTTTCCGCACTGTTGGTTCCTGGCAAGCGACGGTATCAGCTACCACGGACAGGCGGTGAGCGGCGGGAAGAAGTCCGGCGCCGGACCGCTCGCGCTAAAGAGAGAACTTCGCGAAGTCACTCAGCTTGAGCAGACAAAGGAGCGCGAGTTAACCGCTGCACAGACCAGTCTCGCCGAGTTGGAAGGTGCGATTGCCGTGCTTGGAGAACAGTTGGATTACCTGCGTGGGCTGCAGCAGGCGCAAGAGAAAGACGTGCTGGCGCTTGATCACGAAAGCCGGAAACTGGCGGAAGAGTTCCAGCGGGTTCAGTCGCGCTTGTCTCATGCGCGATTGGAGTTGGATCGTCTTTCGCGCGACCGGGTGAAGCTGCAGGAGTCTGCCGAAAGGGATCGGACCACGCTGGAGCAAGTTGAAACGGCAAGAGCGGAGCAGGAAGCGGCTCTCGAATCGGCGCGGGACGAACTGCGTGGACTGCAATCCGATGTAGCTCATGCCGCGGAATCGCATTCGAGCCTGCGGGCGAGTTTGGCAAGTTTAGAGGAGCGGCAGCGGTCCACCGCTTCGAATCGGGCGCGGTTAGATAGCCAGTTGCGCGATCTCACGAATCGGCGGGCCAATCTGGCGCGCGAAGCGGAACGCTTAATTGCGGAACGAACCCAATTTCTGGAAAGCAATTCCGAATTGGAGAAGAAACGCGCCGAATTGGCGGAAGCGATCACCGGCCAGGAGAAGACCGTCGCTGAACTAGCGGCGCGGGAAGCCGAGTTGCGGACCAGTCTGGCGAATCTGGAAGAACGGTTGAAACTTCTCCGGGCGCAAGGGCAATCCGTCCAGGAAAGGCGCAGCGAATTGCAGGTTGCACTGGCGCGCGCCGAATCGGATCTGAAGCACCTTGAAGAGACCTCTCAGAAGGAACTCGAAACTGGCTTGGCCCAATTGGTGGAAGGGCTGGAGACAATTCCCGACGAATCGGCCATCCAGGAACTGGATGCGCAATACACCGACGTCCGCCGCAAAATCGAAGCGCTGGGACCGGTGAACGCGCAGGCTCTCGAAGAATTCGAAGAGGCCCAGCAACGGCAGGAATTCCTCAACGCGCAGAGGCAAGACCTGCTCGATTCCATCCGCGACACCGAGAAGGCGATTCACGAAATCGACGGCGAGTCGCGCAAGCGGTTCGGTGAGGCTTTCAATGCCATTAACGCCAATTTCCGCGAGATGTTCCAGACGCTATTCGGCGGCGGCGTAGGCGAAATGCGGCTAACGGACGAAGACAATGCGTCTGAATCCGGTATCGACATCGTGGCTTCGCCTCCAGGCAAGAAATTGCAGAGCGTTCTGCTGCTTTCCGGAGGCGAGAAGTCGCTCACCGCCATGGCTCTGCTAATGGGGATTTTCCAATATACGCCCAGCCCCTTCTGCATTCTGGATGAAGTGGACGCGCCGCTTGATGAACCGAATATCGAACGTCTAACGCGATTGATCCGCGAAATGTCGGAAAAGACCCAATTTATCGTAATTACCCATGCAAAGCGAACGATGGAAGCGGCCCAGTCGCTCTATGGAGTGACAATGCAGGAACCAGGGGTTTCGAAACTTGTTTCGGTGAAGTTTAAGTCACCGGGCGAACAGACCGTATCCAAACACGAGGCCAGCTCCCGGCCTAAAAACAGAGAACTGGAAACGGCGATGGCATAGAAAAAAGGGGCCGGAGGAGAGGCCCCTTTCCCACAAGAGAGCGCGCAAAGATATGCAGCAGCTCTCTTCGGAATCTTGCAACCTAGCTACGTGTAAGTTGTCTTCCACGATTAAGATGCTTTAACTTAGGATTGAGTTGCAGAAAGTCAATATGTATGTGCCACGTTCAGGATTTCCGGCACAAAAAAATACAGCGCGTCCATGAAGAACGCGCTGTTTCGATTGACCTTAAATGAGCGGTAACGCTCCTTCGAAGAGCGACGACGAGACCTCCGAGTTTCTCGCCATCACTCCCGAAGTGGAGATATGTGAAATCAGTAGCACGTCTAGGGCCAGCCTTTTTCGAGAAAAAAGGGACTGGAAAAGCCCGGATTTACGCCGTTCTGAATCGGCTATACATCTCCGAAGATAATCATTAGGATCAAAGAGATAATGGACTGTTCGAAGCCAGTGAATGAAGAGGTTCAGGATGCCGTTGAGTATCATCTCGCGAACGGAAAACGATATCGCGATTCTGGAATTGGAAGGTGCGCTAACGCTCGGCCCTTCGTTGCACGCGCTTCGAGATGCCGCCCGGCATATTCTAAGTCAGGGACGTCCCGGTGGCTTGATAATTCAAGTAAACAAAGTGACGACCACGGACAGCGCGGGCCTTGGCGAATTAACCGTGGTTTACACGTTCTCGTCAAAGCAAGGCTGCCGAGTCGTGCTATGCGGAGTCAGTCCCAGTCTTCGGACGATGCTGGAAGTAACTCACTTGGACGGTTTACTGCCTTCCGCTGCCGACTTGGCCAGCGCTAAAAAGCTGATCTCCAGCGGAGCTACGGGATCCTCTGGTAGCTAGTGAATGTCAATTGGCGGCTGTCGGGAGACCAGGGCTGAGCGCCGAGCGATTCCCGATTTCCGAAAAACTTCGCCAGAATTTTGACTTTGTTGCCGGATAACGTTAGAACCCGTAACATAATGTCGAAATTCCCGGATGCAGCCGCGGCGGCCTTCGAATAAGAGAGAAAGGCAATCTGTTTTTCGTCGGGCGAGAGACGGGGTTCAACATTGTCGAATTCATCGTTCGGGAGTTGTTTTTCGTCGGCAGGATGGGACGGACCGGCGTCGGGGCCCCAATTTTGTCCGCCCAGGTGTTCACGCGATACAGAACGCACTCGCGCATCGGTCGAAGCCACCGTAATCGTCTCTACTGTGCTGTAGGTTTCGGGACTGCTGGCCAGATCGACATTCGAAAACGCGGCTTTCTGCATATTGTCCTTGTTGTGAGCGCAGACGCCGATGCCGATATAAAACGGCGGGGTTAGAGCCACACTGGTTGAGCCACCCGCGAAATGAAGTTCTTCGCCCTCCCGGGCGATCCACAGGTAAAAGCGGTCGCCTCTTTTTTCAATCCGCAGGCGTTTGGGCGCGGACACATCCGATTCAATTTCATGGGTCATGGCGCCCTTTTCATCACGGAACTGTAACGAAGTCAATCCGCTCCCATGCACTGCGGCGTCGGCGTAGGGCGAGTCTGCATCCAGGCTTTGGCGAATCATCAGTACAGCTTTCCGGTGATTATCTCCTCCCGAACCGAGCAGCGACACATCAGCACTGAGTGAAAGATCGCCCGAGGCTTTTTTCCAGATGAATTGGAAGTCATCGGCGGTGGACCACATGTTTTCGCCGCTGCCAGCGACCGTGTAGGTTTTTGTTGCCGGATCGTAGGCAGCGGATCCTGGGTGCAGGACCGTTCCCACGTCGCTGTGCTGTTCGAACTGGCCTAACGAGGCAGGCTGGTCCTGGAAAGCTGCGGCAAACGGAGCAAAACAGGTCAGAAGGCAGAAGAGAATGAAGAATTGAGACCGGAACATGGGTCTATGTTTATCATGCCCGTTGAAATTCCTAAGGATGTCGATTCGTGCGACGTGAGATGTGGAACCCGCAAAGTGTCTCTCACCAATCTGCAAAAGGTCTTTTGGCCAGAACTGGGCAAAACGAAACGGGATCTACTGGCCTATTACGCCACCATCTCGGAAACCCTTATTCCTCATCTGAAGGATCGAGCCATGGTGATGAAGCGGTACCCACATGGAATCTCTGGCAAGTTCTTTTTCATGAAGCGAACACCCGAGCACAGGCCGGACTGGCTCGAAACTTGTTCTATTGAGCATAAGTCCGGAAACGTGATTGACTTCCCGATGGCTCAGGAAGTGGCTTCGTTACTCTGGATCGTCAATTTGGGGTGCATCGACCTGAATCCCTGGTATTCAAGGTGTGATGATATCGACAGGCCAGACGTTCTGCACTTCGACCTCGATCCTGTGCCGCCAGCGGATTTCGCACAAGTGCGGGCCGCAGCTCTACTGGTGAAGGAATATCTCGACGAGCGGCGGGTAAGCAGCTATCCTAAGACAACCGGATCTCGGGGTATCCACATTTATGTCCCCATTAAACGCAGCCCCTTACAGAAGCAGGTCTGGACTGTAGCAAAGCGAATTGCCTTCGAGCTAGCCAAACAACATCCGGACGTTATTACTTCGGAATACAAAGTCGCGAGCCGTCCCGCCGGGCGCGTGCTGGTGGACTATAACCAGAACGCTTGGGGCCGGACGCTTGCGTCGGTATACTCGGTGCGGCCGAAACCGGAGGCAACGGTTTCAGCTCCCATCACCTGGGAAGAAGTGGAGGGCGGAATTGAACTCGCTGGCTTGACTATGGACACTGTACCCGCACGAATTGATAAGCTCGGCGATCTGTTTAGGCCGATTGTGCTGAACCGGTCGCGCTGTAGCATTGAGGCGCTGGCGTGAGTCTCCCTTTACCCATCGACTACGCTCCGATGGAAGCGGAAACCGCGCGAGAGATACCTGTAGGGCCGGAGTGGCAGTATGAGCCGAAGTGGGACGGGTTCCGCTGCCTCGCCTTTCGAGACGGCGCGGACGTACACATGACTTCGAAGTCCAGTCAACCGCTGGCGCGGTATTTCCCGGAAGTGGTGGAATCCCTTTTGGCGTTGAAACCGGAAAAGTTCGTGCTCGACGGTGAGTTGATAATTACGGAAGAGCGTTCGTTGAACTTCGATGCCCTACTGCAGCGCATCCATCCCGCGGAAAGCCGGATTCGCAAGCTTGCGAAAGAGACGCCCGCTACTTTCGTCATCTTCGATTTGCTAGTCAACGAGAAAGGAGAGGACCTGACCGGGAACGCGCTTGAGAAGCGCCGGGACGAACTGGAGCGCTTCGCCGAGAGCTATTTCCGCAGATCGATCCGGCTTTCTCCGCGCACGCGCGATTTCGAAGTCGCCAAGTCCTGGTTTAAGAGGATGGCCGGGCCTCTGGATGGAGTAATTGCCAAGCGAGTGGATCGGGCCTACGCTTCGGGCGAGCGGGATTCAATGCTGAAGATCAAGAATCTACGGACTGCCGATTGTGTCGTAGGAGGCTTTCGCTATGGTGCAAAGAACAAGCTAGTGGGATCGCTGCTGCTGGGGCTTTACGACGATGCCGGACTGCTGAACCACGTGGGTTTTACGTCGGGCCTATCCGCTGCGGAAAAACCGGCGCTTACGAAGAAACTGGAAGCGCTGATCGAGCCTCCCGGATTCACTGGAGCCGCTCCCGGCGGCCCGAGCAGATGGAGTAC